>CAYYSM010000043.1:0-12178 GCA_964474225.1 uncultured Hyphomicrobiaceae bacterium | reverse complement strand
GCGAGAGTGAATCATGCCGCTGCCGATTCGGGGAGGGGTTTTTCGAGGTGTCCGAGCGTAAGATCGAGGAATACGAAGCTCTCAAAGCGGATATCGAAGCGCTCGAAAAAGAACTGACGCTTGACATTAATTTTATAAGTTCAACATGACCAAATCTCTATCTCGTTATAGTTTTATGTTGATGTAGATCTGTGAAACGAATTGAGAAACAATTTGATTGCTCGGCATTACGAATTCATAGGCTCGCGGCGTGTCAGTTGTTGTCTTGATGTGGACGGCAGCTTTGATCTCCTTAACACGCGCATCTTGGCTTATGCGGTGCTTACAACCGCTACCCCTCTCTCGTGCCGCTGACCGACGATTGCGACAATTGATCAGCAATGCGCGTAAATGCGCTCTCGGTCGAAATGCGACGGTTGACAAGCTGTAGGTGCCGCTTGGTGAAATGAGACGATATCAGCGATGATTAAGGCTCCTGACCTGGCGCGGCTGAAATGGCGGTTGGGCCGCAGACTTTACATGGATGCCCGGGGGGAACAACGCTCCGGTGCAATTGATCGCAATGGCGAAACCTTCGCGCAGCAATGCGTGGTCCGGAATACTGAAGATGCACCCAAACTCGTGGTCCTTGATATCGGCGCCAACCAAGGGGAATGGACTGAACACTTACTGATGGGCCTCTCTCAAGAGCGCCGTACGTCAAGGCGTCTGGCGGTGTATGCCTTCGAGCCGGTGCCGGCGACGGCCGAGCGGATCGTGGCAGTGCTTTCGGATCGTGACCGCGCTCACCGCATGGGCATAGCGGGCTCTGCCCGGTGGCGCACTGATTACCGATTCTCAGCCTTCAAGGGGCGCTTATCGGAAATTCAAAGTGTTGCGGGGCCGCTATGAAACGAAAGCTCGCGATCGTTGTATCCCACCCCATTCAGCATTTCGTTCCCTTCTACCGCGCTCTGGCGCGGCAAGACGATATCGATCCGACGGTCATCTTCTGTTCCCGGATTGGGCTCGAGCCCTATTTTGATCGCGGCATGAACACCACCATCGCATGGAACATGGACTTACTCAGCGGCTATGAACACGTCTTTCTGCCAGAGGCGGACAGCATCACTTACACGAGTCCGCGAAGTATAAACAATCCGAGCGTTGGTTCGGAACTGGAGCGACAGAAACCGGATGCGGTGCTGATCTACGGCTATAATTATATGACGTGCTTGCGCGCGCTATCTTGGTGCAAGCGTCACCGCGTACCAGCAATGATGATCTCTGATAGTGAGCTCAAAACGGTACGTTCTAAGAGAACCAAATTTGTAAAATCGCTGGTGTTGCCTCGTATTCTCCAGCAATTCGATGCATTCTTGAGTGTTGGCGACTGCAATGACGATTACTACGCCCACTACGGCGTGCCGCGCGAGAAGCTCTTTCGCTCACCTTTTACGATTGACGAAGATACCTATCAAGCCGCCTACCGCGACCGGGTAGCGCTGCGGTCTCGAGTGCGAATGGAACTGGGCATTTCACAAGACGAAGTTGTAGCGCTGACCGTCGGTAAGCTATCGAAGCGAAAGCGCCCGGGCGATGTAATCGAAGCGGCGCGCCTGTTGAGCGCCGCTGACTTGCCGCGGCCAGTGCGCTTTGTACTGGCGGGAAATGGCGAAGAGATGGACCGCTTGCAGCGGATTGTGGAGGACGAGGGCCTGCCCGTACTGCTGGCCGGCTTCGTCAACGTGGATCTGCTGCCGGAATACTATGCCGCCGCCGACATGATCGTGCATCCGTCGTCGCGCGACCCGCATCCGCTGGTGATGTCCGAAGGCGCCTGTATCGGCCTGCCGCTGGTGATCAGCGACCGCGTCGGCGCCGCCGGCCCCACCGACATTGCCCGCCCCGGCGAGAACGCGGACGTGTTCCCAGTCGGCGATGTCCCGGCGCTGGCGGACTGCGTCTCGGCCCTGGCCGCCGACCCGGAGCGGCGCGCGCGGATGTCGGCCCGCTCGCGCGAGATTTTTGACGAACTGGACATGCGCCGCAGCGTGCAGGGCGCGCGAGATGCTTTGACCTACAGCCTAGAGAGAAGTTTCGCGTGAAGCCGACATCAACGACGTCCCCTTTGCGCATCCTTGCGGTGTCGGCCCTGTGGCAGGGGGCGAACGACTATGCCTTCGTGCGCGCCTTCCGCCGGGCCGGTCATTCGGTCCGGGCCATCAGCGAACACCAATATTTCCCGCCTTGGCAAAACATGCTGTTGCGATTGGCCAGACGGTTCCTGAAACAACAGATCGTGGAGGAATACAACGCGGCCCTGCTGCGCGAGGTGCGGATGCTGCGACCGGATTTGTTTTTCGTGTTCAAGGGGCCTCTCGTACAGGCCAAGACCTTGCGCGCCATCCGGGACATGGGCACGATCTGCATCCAGTTCTATCCCGATACCGGATTTCGTGCCCATTCGCGTCAGCTATGGGACGCAATTAGTGAATATGACTGGTTCTTTTCGACCAAACCGAACCACGCGAAGGAGTTAAGACATAGCCACAGATACGACCGCGTCAGTTTTCTGCCGCACGGCTTCGATCCCGAGACACACCGGCCTGTCGTCACCACAACACGCGACATCTCGGACTACAGTTGCGATGTTTCCTTCATCGGCAACATCTCCACCAAGAAACGCGCCACATTGGCCAAGCTGGTAAGGGAAACAGGCGATCTGGACATGGCCATCTGGGGGCCGGCGGCATGGGGAGCCCAAGGCGGAGCACTGGGACAGGCCTACCGCGGCTCCCCGGTGTTTGGGCTGGAATACGCCAAAGCGATCAGGCTGTCGAAGATCAACCTGGGCCTGCTGTTCGAGGGCAACTCCGGCGGTGCGGCGGCCGACGTAGTTACTTCTCGGAGTTTCCACATACCAGCCTCTGGCGGTTTCATGCTGCATGAGCGTACCGAGGAGGCCGAGAGTTTTTTCGAGGACGGCATGGAGTGCGCCTTCTTCCATGGTCCTGAGGAACTCGTTGAAAAAACCCGCTACTACCTGGAGCATGAAGATGAGCGGCGCCAGATTGCTGAAGCGGGGCGCCGGCGTTGTCTGACATCGGGCTATTCCATAGACGATCGCGCCGCTGCCGTGATCGAAAAATACCATGAACTGCGCGGTAAGGCCGGCGCTTCAGAGGCCGGACGATGAACCAGATCACCGATCTTTATGCGGACTACCAGACGTGGAAGTCGTGGGATAAGTTGTTCAGCTACACAAGCGACCATGACGGATACTTTTCAGCTGAACTGGCGGACCTCAAGATCACGGAAGCCGACGTACTTGAAATTGGGTTCGGCACGGGCTCCTGCGTGAGCTGGATGATCGAAAAAGGCGCGCGGGTAAGCATGACCGAGATCAGTGACCGCTCCTGCGCCGCAGCCCGACAACGCGGATATCAGGTCCTCCCCGCCGATCTTCCCTCAGCCGCACGAGACTATGCCAGACACTTCGACACGATTGTCGCCCTTGACGTTTTCGAGCATCTCGACCTCGATAATGTTGGCCGATACCTGGACGCCTGCGCCTTGATGCTGAAGCCCGGCGGACGGCTTCTCTTGCGTTTTCCAAATTCTCAAAGCCCCTTCGGCTTGACGCATCAGGCCGGGGATCCGACCCATAAATCGGAATTAAACTTGGCTGTATTTCAGCTCATGATCTGTCATCGCCCGTTCGAGGTCGTGCGTTATGGTGGAAGCCGTATTTACCGTGGCAAACCTCTGACTCCGGTCTGGATCAAGCGCAGCCTACGGCGCGTCCTTCAAAAAGCGATTAGCAGCTTTTTAAGGTTCGTCTATGCCTCCGGAATCCCTTACGAGCCGGTGGTCGTGATCGTCCTGCAGAAAGCTGTGCACGATGATACGGTGACTTGAGTGCGATCCCGGGAGCACTCCAAAAACGTGACAACGATCTTCTCCGCATCGCTTCACCCTCTCAAGGGCAGCTACCTTGCACGAAAAGCCGTGGCCATGCTCGCCGTGCGCGGGCTGGCGGTATTGATCGGCATCGCGCTATCCCTCCTGCTCGCGCGCTGGCTGAGACCCGAGGGCTATGGCACGTATCTTTTTACGCTAACCATCGCACAATTCCTGGCTCTGCCGATCTTGGCAGGGCTACCTACGTTGATCGTACGCCAGATCGCTCGGGCCCGCGGCCAGACGGACGGCGCTGGCTTGGCCGGTATACTGCGCTGGGCCATTTGGTTCGTCCTGCTCACTTCCGGGACGATACTGGCGGCCGCTGCACTCTTCATTATCCTCACCGGTGGCGGCAGGGAGCTCCCGGTAGAACTCTTCGCCCTGCCGCTCGTCGTCGCTCTAGCCTTCCTTCAAGTTGGCTCCGCCATCGTCCAGGGCTACGAGCATCCATTCGCTGGCAACCTTGCAGACGCGCTAATCCGTCCGGTGATTTTGTTGGGGCTGGTGGGTCTCGGTGCGGCGTTGGGCATCCTCGTCCCGGCCTTGGCTTTGAGCTTCCATGTTGCGGCGGCAGTGATCGCCGCACTCTTCACCCTGTGGTACTGGCGCCAAGTCTGCGTACCAAGTGCTGCGGATATCCCGGCCGCGCCGCCGCGCTATCAGACGCGAAGCTGGTTAAGCAGCCTTGTCCCGCTGAGCCTGATTACTGGCGGGAGCATGATTAATAGCAGGCTCGACGTACTAATGCTCGGCCTGATCACCCGCGCCGAGGAGGTCGCGCGCTACGGGATTGCAATGCAAGTCGCCGGGTTGGTGGTCATGGGGCAGACGATTGTCAATACCATCGTCGCGCCCAAGATCGCGCGGCATCACAGCCGCGATGAGAGAGATGCGCTACGCAATGTGATTGCGGAGGCGGCCCGGCTTTCCACCGGCGTTGCGCTGGTTGTTGTGCTGATTATCGTCTGGTTCGGTGAGACGATCATCCTCGCCTTACTGGGCCCTGAATATATTGGCACTGTTCAAATCGCGCTGATCCTGAGCGTTGGCAACCTCATCAGCAGCATGATGGGACCGGTCGCCAAGGTATTAAACATGACTGGTAACGAGCGAACCACAGCGCGGCTGGTTTGGATATCTGCCGTCGCGAACGGCGCGCTTAACCTGGCCCTCGTCCCGATCTACGGTGCGATAGGCGCGGCGATCGCCACTGTGGCGGTACAGGTACTACGCCAACTTGCGATGACCTGGTGGGTCGCGGCACGGCTTGGATTTGACACAACAATTCTGGGACGGCGGTTTGAGGTGTGATGCGATGTTCCTGACTGATCAGCTGGTTTTCCTGCAGATGCAGAAGACGGCCTGTTCTCATATCTCGGAAATTCTGAAGGATTATTTCAACGGCAAACAGATCGGCAAACATGGTCCACTGACGTTTGATCCAGGTGATCGACGGATCCTTGGATCGATCCGGAATCCCTATGATTGGTATGTGTCACTCTGGTCCTATGGCTGCATCGGTAAAGGGGCGATTCATAGTCGGCTCACCAATTCGCGCGGAAGCGCGATCCGTATGCTTCTACGTGAGCGGGTACGCCGGCCCGCTGACTGGCCAGTGTTGGCACCGATCCTTCGCGCCGAAGTGGCACGCGATCCTCGGCAATTTCGGGCGCTCTACAACGACCCAAATGATCCGGAGCTGTTCCGCGCATGGCTGCGGCGCGTACTCGACGGACCGCAGCGGCCGTTTCTGGAAGGCGATTACCCCTTCCTGCCACTGGCTGATCGGGTCGGGCTGATGAGCTACCGCTTCCTGCACCTTTTTACGCGGTATGACGCGTGGGAAGCAAAGCGTCGCACGCTTCGTGACCCCGTTGCCGTGCGCGCGTTTTATGACGAGGCCGCGATTTGCTCAGAGTTCGTGCGCACCGAACGTCTTGAGGAGGATCTGGCGGCTGTCCTGCGTGGGCTTGGCATACGGGTCACAGCCAACGACCTCAGACGAGACAAAGTCAACGTCTCCAATCACCGACCTTCCGCTGATTATTTTGATAACGAGACGGCTGCCTTGGTCGCGGACCGGGATTGGCTAATCTGTGAGCTGTTCGGATACGGGGTGAATGACTCAAAGGCGGCGTAAACATGCTCCTTCCCGATTTCTTCATCGTCGGCGCGCCCAAGTGCGGTACCACAACGCTCTATCACTGGCTCAAGACCCATCCCGAGGTCCATGCGCCTCATAAGGAGCCCGGTTTCTTTTCGCAGGACATCTATCCGACCCATCATTTGCCAACACATATCCCGTCGCTTGAGGCGTATTGCGACATCTTTCGACCCACGAGCCCAGAACAACTCATCAGCGGTGAGGCAACACCGCGGTATCTTTATTCGGATCAGGCTCTAGAGCGGATAGCAGCGCTGTGCCCTGACGCACGCATCATTGTATGCCTGAGGAACCCTGTGGACCTGGTGATTTCATTTCACAACCAAAAACTGAGGGAGGGAAAGGAGCGCGAAATTGACTTTGCCCGAGCCTGGTCTCGCAGTGTTTCTGTCGGCGGCGACCAAATCGTGTCTTTCGAACCCACGGTGAACGGGCGAATTAATTACGCCTTCTGGGGCGCGATCGGGCGCCGGCTCGAAACGCTGTTCCGCCGTTTTCCGCCCGAGAACATCCGTATCTATACTTTACAGGACCTCGAGAGTACACCTGAGGAGACTTTCTGTGACCTGTGCGATTTTCTGGGTATCTCCACCGATCACCGTATTAGTCCAAAGGTGGCCAATCCTGGCCAGCGTCTCCGGAGCGCCCATTTACACCTTGCGGCGGTATCTATCAGGCGGGCTATGCAACCCGCTTTACGCCGACTGCCCATCCCGGGGGCACACAAGGGGACTGGCCTACTGCGGCTTCTACAGCGGTTCAACCACACGACCGGCGGATACGACCGCGACGTTGCACCAGAACTACGCGCGCAGATCGGGCGACTGCTCGCCGAAGAGTGCGCGATAGCTGAACGCTTTCTTGACGGGAGGCTGCTCTCACGTGAGCATTATGCTGAGCCGCGGTCAAAACAGTTCCTCGGAGAGCGGACGACGTGATTCTTGCATGACATAAGCCAAGCCCGCTTGAATGGCCATGATCTGCCCAGAACGCCTCCGTACCGACAGCGCTCACCAACTGAGCGTCATAGAAATCGCATGAGCTCTGCCTGAGGTGCTGTTCCACGTGATCCTGGCGCTCGCGTGTCCAAATATGTTGTTAAGACATAAGTTGCGCCTCGACCATCGCGGGCAATGTCCAAATCATACTGGGTTTTTGCCCCTTCTGGTCGCTATTACGAATAGGGTCCTAGATTTCTTGCTCATTCGGGTTCCAACGGAGCTATCAGAGACAACCTACCGAAGTCATGTCGCTCTTTCCCTTGAATGCGGCACCAGCTCTATTTGGCCGAATCACATCCTGCAGTTCGAAAAAACGATGTTTGCTCATATTCCGAACTGGGGGAGCATAATGTATGCACTTATCGACTAGCCCAACGCTTCGCTTTGATGAGCAGCTTGCCGAGCGACGGGCGGCGCTACGCGCGTTCGGTTTGGCCATACTGGCTTTGGCGCCACTCCTTCTCGTGTACTGGACTACGCCCTACCGACTGGCTTCGGTCGAATTCCTCAATATCGCGAATGCAACCTTCCCCTTATACTTCATCGCTGTTACGGCCTACCTCGGCTATCGAATCGCAAAAAGCATGAACGGGGCAATCTGGACGCCTCTCGTCTGGTTCCCCGTACAGTCCAGCGTGTTCTACGGATTTGGACCGCTTGTACTTATCTACGGGAACCAAATTACCCGTGCCTCTGTAGCCCAAAGCTTTCTCTATGTGACGCCTGAGCAGCTTTTCCGAGCGCACCAGTTGAGCACTACAGGCATAACAATCGTATTGGTGGGAATGCTGATGCATCTTTACTTCAGCCGGATGACCTGGGTGACGGCTTCTCAACGTATTAGCCCCGCCATCGATCCCTATAAGCTTGGCCTGCTATTCGTCGTTATCGGCGGCGTGTTCAAATATCTGATCCTGAAACCCTCGAAATGGGAGCAAATAGATATCTTGGTGCCTGGCTTCTTGGCAAACGCTGGCAATCTCGTCGATCTGGGTTTTGCGGTTATCGCGTTCTGTGCTGCTCGAGGACACATGTCAGCACGCCGTGCCATCATCGCACTGCTTCCCATGCATTTCTTTCTAGCGACTTTGTCGCTGGAAAAGATGGAAATCATTTTGGCGCTCTTGCTTCCAGCGATCGGTGCTTATGTCGGCCACTGGAATGCTAGAAGGCTTTTTATCCATTTAATTGCCATTGGCGCGATTTTCATGGTTTCGCAGTCTTACGTATCCTATGGGCGAGATCAGATATTTGACGCGACTGGATCGATTCAACAAGCAGGTTACATCGACCGCGTCGAAATATTGAGTCGATATTTATTCGACGACAAAGAAGCCGCAAGCATCCTCGGTGACGGAGAGAGACGACAGGGTTGGTGGACGAGGTTAAATTATGCAGGACCCCAAGCCCGCGTAATGGAGCTATATGACAATGGTTTCGCAAATCCAATGCTTCACGAGATGTGGATATATTTCATTCCCCGGGTGATTTGGACAGAAAAACCCATTCTTTATGCACCGGGTTTGGAGCTTTATAGATTGCTGACGGGACATGTAGATGGATTCAGCTTTTTGGGCCTATCAATTTATGGAGATCTTTACTGGCAGTATGGATGGTCTGGAGTCATCTTTGGTTGTTTAATTATCGGCTGGGTGCTAGGAATAGCAACGGCGCGATCCATCAACGCTATTCGATCACAAGAATATCTCATGATGCCATTCGTTCTATTAGTTCTGAAAACCAGTATGATAGGTCCCAACCAATTCGTTATCAGTGCTTTTATAGGTGCTGTCCCTATTATTGTTTTTTGGTTCTTAATGCTTTGGACAGCAACTCGGTTTTTTGGGTACCGGAGGCATTTTACCAATACGATGGGCGACGATGGCGTGCCAGCATTCGACTTGCAGCTTGGGCGGGTTAAGCCAGATCGGTTCGGCTGATAGACGAAGTTGCATTAATCATGCACTCGTTCGACTGGCCATTACCGTCAGGATGTTGATTGTGTTCGTGCGGTGTGGACACCAAGAGGATTGTGTGGTCGACTTGTTTATGGCGTTAAACAAACCAATAAGTGTTTTTGAACGTCTGATCGGGGTGCTCGTCAGCAAGCTGTTGAAGTTCTCTAAGCTACCGAACCGGACAATAAGGCGACAGGAATTACGTGGCCGCGGCGACCCCAATCTGAGAAGCCAAGCCTGTTAGAGCCCAGAACGAGCTTACAATGAGCCGGTAATGATAAGGCGCAAGCAGGACTTGTCTGGTGGCATAATTCCGCCCGTCGAACTTTGACGAATCGAGCCATGCCAAGTTGCTTGCCCAGCATACGCGTACTTAGGCATGTATTCTTTTCTATATGGGAAGAAAGCTTCGGCTTGCCGCTTCTTAAAGCGCAAGTGAGTTGTCAGCCTGCGAGCCCGGTTGCGCGCCCGCCGCTGGATGGAGTTGCGCAAGGCTCGTCGCTGCCTGTCGTTGAGCCCGCCAGACGAGATTGCCGACGTGCAGGCGCGGAGCGGCTGAGGGAGGAACGCTCGTGACCGCGGCCCTAGAAGTGGTTCTGCTGATTCGACCTCGGAACGAACGCGCGTATAGTATCGAGGCAGTGTTCGACACTGTCGCGACGCATATGCCGCAAGACGTTCGCGCGCGAGTAGTGGTGTCGCCGCATCCCAGCAAGGGTCTGCTACCGCGGCTACGTGGGATGTGGCATGCCGCCCGCGCCACGCGCGACGCCGATGTCGTGCACATGACCGGCGATGCGCATTACCTGGTGTTTTTGCTGCCGCGCCGGCGCACGGTCCTGACAGTGCATGATTGCGAATTCTTGGAGCGTGCCAGAGGGCTCAAGCGCTTCTTGCTGTGGCTGATTTGGCTCCGCCTACCGGCATGGCGCGTCGCGGCGATCACGGCGGTGTCACAGGAAAGCCGGGCGCAGCTTCTGCGCTGGCTGCGCATCGACCCGAAGCGTGTAACAGTGATCGATAACCCGCTGTCTAAGACGCTGTCGCGTTATGAGAGGCCATTTGACAGTAACCGTCCCCGTCTGCTGATGATCGGGACGGCGCCGCATAAGAATATCGACCGCGTCGCGCAGGCTTTGTCTGGCATGACGGTGGTTCTCGAAGTGATCGGCCGCCTGCCCGAGGACCGTCTGGCGCGATTGCGTGCCTGCGGTCTGGAAGTCGAAACGCATCACGACCTCACCGACGCCGAGCTGGCTGAAAGTTATGCACGCGCGGACATATTGATGTTCCCTTCGCTGACTGAGGGCTTCGGCCTGCCGATCCTCGAGGCACAGGCGGTGGGGCGCCCGGTGATCACCTCGGACCGGGCGCCAATGCGCGACGTGGCCGGCGAGGCCGCGCTGTTGGTCGACCCCGAAGATGCGGGCGCTATACGCGCAGCGGTGGAGCGGCTGATCGACCAACCTGATCTGCGTACCAGGCTGGTTGAAGCGGGCTTCGATAACGTGACGCGCTTCGCTCCTGCCGCTACAGCTGAAAGTTATGCGATGCTATATCGGCGGGTCGCAGCAGGGGCAGCATCATGAGGGTGGCATTCCTCGCCGGGCATCTTTCGCGCCACGCCTCGGGCGTACGACAGATGATCGAGGGGCTATCGGCTGCGCTGGCGCGACGCGGGGTCGACCTGCGCGTACTCGGCATAAGGGATGCCGCCTGGGAAAATGGCGACTCGCTGACGTGGAGGGGAGCCGAAGCACAAACGTTCCGGTACTCTGGGCCGGCGAAGTTTGGATATATGCCAGAGCTGGCACAGGGGCTGGCGGATTTCGCGCCCAATCTTGTGCATCTACATGGCATCTGGATGCATTCCTCGGCCGTGGCCGCATCCTGGGCAGGTATGGCAGGCCGGACGCTAGTGATTTCGCCGCATGGCATGCTCGCGCCGCGCGCACTGGCCTATTCCCCGTGGCGCAAGCGCGTGGCGCGCGCGCTTTTCCAGGATCGCTGCTTTGCCCGCGCCGCTGGCTACCACGCCACCGCCGAGTCCGAGGCCGGTGATATTCGCGCCGTTCGGGGCGAAGTGACTGTAAGGGTGATCCCTCTGGGCATCGATGATACCCCAGTGCAGCGCCCAGAGTGGGAAGCGCGCGCCCGCCGCGTTCTGGCCATCGGTCGGCTACACCCGATCAAAGGTTACGACCGGCTGCTCCGCGCGTGGGCGCAGATCGAGCCGCGCGCACCGGGCTGGACTCTGGAGATCGCGGGGCCCGACCCCGACGGACATGGCGACGCCCTGCGCCGCCTTGTGGGCGAATTGGGCGTCGGGCGCGCCACAATTGGCCCAGCACGCTACGGCGTTGAGCGCGACAAGCTTATCGCCAATTCACGGCTTTTCGCACTCCCCTCGCTGACCGAGAACTTCGCTTTGACTGTACCAGAGGCGCTGGTTTGCGGGACACCGGTCATGGCCAGTACCGGCGCACCTTGGGACGCCCTGCCGCGCAAAGGTTGCGGTTGGTGGGTGGACCCCGCTCCAGATGCGCTGGCGAAGGCTTTGGCACAGGCGTTGTCGCTGGACGACGACGAACTGGCGGCGATGGGCGCGCGCGGCCGGGACTGGGCACTGGAAACATATGGGTGGGCCAGAATTGCGGCTGACATGGCCGACTTTTACACAGCGCTTCGCGGTGAAAGGATGACCGCGTGACTGACGCGCACTGTGTTTTGCCTTCGGCATCCCGCGGTCCGGCGTATTAGACGCGAACCGTACAAAGCATCGCCTTCGCGAAACGCTGCAAGCGGCGGCGGCGCTTCCCAGAGGCCAACTCAATGCAATGGGCGCACGCGGCCGGGCCTGGATGGAACGGGATTTCGGCTGGGACGGAGTCGCCGCTCGAATGCGTGATCTCTATGCCTGGGTGGCGGGAGCAGCGCCGCGCCCTGATTGCGTTCAGCAAGGATAGCGGCAGGCCTTCGGCAGAAGGGTGCCACATGGTCAATTAATCAAGTCAGAGAGCCCATCTCCATGACCGCAATTCTCGGCCTCAACGCATTTCATCCCGACTCCTCCGCCTGCCTGGTGATCGACGGCCAGTTGGTCGGCGCCG
>CAYYSM010000042.1:0-12415 GCA_964474225.1 uncultured Hyphomicrobiaceae bacterium | reverse complement strand
ATACACGCTCCAGCATACTAGCATCATCTGTTTGGAGGGGCGGTAGTTGATAGCGCATGATCGCCCCGCGCGCATACAAGCTCTGGCTGTCAAGCAGAAGAGTGCCATCCCTATCGTAGACGCGCGCGCGCGCATTCGTCGGCTCCACCATGCGCTTCAGGAATGGTGAGATTTGCTCAGGGTCGAGCTTGAAGCTCATGCCGCTCAGGTCGGCGTCCTGTGCGCTGAAGTCGGCTCCGGTGCTGCCAGATGTCGTAGCGCCGGCGTTATTCGCGGCGATGGTCTGCGCGATCGCCTGCGCCATGATCTCGCCCTGGGTCTCAAGGCTGTTGATCCGGGCCTCCACCAGCCCTTCGCGCACCTGATTAAGCCAGATGATACCGCCCACGAGAAACAGCAGCGCGACGAAGTTTAAAACGAGTATGCGTAGCGCAATGGAATGGAAGCTGAGCTTGAGACCGAGCCGGTCGACCTGCCGGCGGATTGCGCGCCAGCTCAACGCTGGGAGCCGAAAACCAATGCCCGATTGCGAGCCTTTGCTTATGTCAACGGCCATTATATCCCACCCGTTTTTTGTCGCGCGCAAGTCGCGCCGTCGATCAGCCGCAAGCGAGAGCCGCCGCTGATGCGTTACGCTTCCTTGAAGCGGTAGCCCACCCCGTACAGCGTTTCGATCACGTCGAAGTCGTCATCGACCATCTTGAATTTCTTGCGCAGCCGCTTGATGTGGCTGTCGATTGTCCGGTCATCCACGTAGACCTGATCATCATAGGCGGCATCCATCAGCGCGTCGCGGCTTTTCACGACGCCGGGCCGCTGCGCGAGCGCCTGGAGGATCAGGAATTCCGTCACTGTGAGCGTCACCGGCTTGCCGTCCCACAGGCAGGTGTGGCGCTCAGGGTCCATCTTGAGCTTGCCGCGCTCCAGGACCGACTTGCCCTCGACCACGCCGACCGCGCTGCCGCGGGGTTCAGAGCGGCGCAGCACCGTCTTGACGCGCTCCACGAGCAGCCGGTGTGAGAAAGGCTTGCGGATAAAGTCGTCCGCGCCCATGCGCAGGCCGAACAGCTCGTCGATCTCCTCGTCCTTGGACGTCAGGAATATCACCGGCATGTCCGATTTCTGGCGAAGGCGGCGCAACAACTCCATGCCGTCCATGCGGGGCATCTTGATGTCCACGATGGCGAGGTCCGGCGGCGTGTCGCTGAGGCCGTCCAGCGCGGACATCCCATCGGTGTAGGCGTCGATCTTGTATCCCTCGGATTCGAGCAGCATTCGCAGCGAGGTCAGAATGTTCTTGTCGTCGTCAACCAGTGCGATGGTTGCCATCTGGCTTATGCCTCCAAGCCTGTCTTGCATGACTCCGAAAGGACAATCACGACCGAAATCTGCACGAATTGTGGCGGTATGGCCACGAACCCCCGCGAAGTGCGATCCTAGCGAGTTGGGGCCGCAAAGCAAGCACGAAAAATGCTTGACTGGCGCGGCGATGCCTCATCGCCTTCACACGTGAAATTGCCGTTGAAGAAGCTGGTTTTCGGTCGCGATTTGGCGGAAAAATCAGCGATTCCGGGGAAAGTGGCACCTTTTGTCAGAACGCGCGAATCAGGCGTTTCCGGGGCGGTGGGCTGCCCAATCGGTTAACTTTCTGTATCGGCTGTGCGCGGGTCGAGGCTGTCGATCTTGTTCATCGCGATGACCGCCTGGGTGCGGCTGTCGACCCCCAGCTTCTGCAGGATTGCAGAGACATGCGCCTTCACCGTCGCCTCTGAGACGCCGAGCTTGTAGGCGATCTGCTTGTTCAACAGCCCCTCGGACAGCATGGCCAGAACGCGCACCTGTTGCGGCGTCAGCGTTGCCATGCGCGAGAGAAGTTCGGACACTTCCTCGGCCTCCGCGCCGTTGAGGTCGATTTCCGCCGGCGTCCAGACGCGCCCATCCAGCACCGCCTCGACCGCCTCGCGGATGCGATCGGCCGAGAGGCTCTTGGGGATGAAGCCGAGCGCGCCGAGCTGGACACAGCGGCGCACGGTTGTGGGCGCTTCGCTCGCCGAGACGACGACGACCGGCAGCTCAGGGTAACGCACGCGCAACTGGATCAGCGCCGAAAGTCCGTCCGCGCCGGGCAGCGCCAGGTCGAGCAGAACGAGGTCGAAGTCGGTCCCCGACTCGATCGCGTCCGTAAGTTGATCGAACGAACCGGCCTCGCTGATCTCCAGCCCGGAGATCGAGCCGCGCAAAATTTGCTTCAGGGCGTCGCGAAACAGCGGATGGTCGTCAACGACGATGAGATGATGGTCCTTCATCGGCGACAGCGATCCCGCGTTGACCCCAGCGCTGCCGGGAAGTGATAGCATTTCATGACTACGACTTTAGCCGTATATGGCCGGCGGCGTCCACAACGCTCGACGCGTTCAGTTGACGTCTCCGGACATTGCGACCCCGCGGCCAGCCAGCGGCTCATCCGTCACATCGGCCAGTTCCAGAAGCAGGCGCGGCGAAAGGCGGCCATCACGCGGCAGGTCCCGGAAAGCGGCGAATTCGCGAAGCGCGTCCCGCGTCTGGGCGTCGAGGCGGCCGTTTTCGGGCAGATTGCCGAAGCCGAGGCGCGAAAGGGTGCGCTGAACCCGGCCGATGAGCGCCCCGTCGGCTTCCAGACGCGGGATGCGGCCACGTTCGGGCGCAGCCTGAAACGGTCCGAAGAGGATGTGCTCCAGTACACTCTCGGATGGCCGGCCCGTCAAGATCATCCCGTTGTCGTACTGGTAGTTCAGCACGGCAATTCTCGTTGATGTGTCGAGTTGGCCATCGCGCCGGTTGACGATGTAGTTGCGGTAGGCCAGTTCGCGCTGGATGGCGCGCACCACCTCCGGAGCGGGCATCCGGGCCGGGCTGGGTGTGCGCGCGAGGGCGGCCGGGGGGCGGGGCTCTGGTGCGGCTCTGTCCCTGCTTCCGGCGATTGGCTGCAGGTCGCCCTTGGGGGCAGCCTCGGCCGGCTCCTCGGGTTCCTCTCGCTGAGCAGGCGCTTGCGCCTCCAGCCTCTCTGACTGCGGTACCGACCCCGAGATTTCCCGGTTCTTTTCGAGCGGCTCCTGAAAATACAGGGCGTTCGCGGTGATCGCGCCCGCCAGACAAACGAACCCGAAAAATGTCAGCCGCGCCGAAAAGGGCGTCATCCCTCCTGGCTCCCCTTGCAGCCCTTGCCGATGTGCGGATCTGGCCACACGCCCCCCTCGCGCGACATTAGTCTGGTTTTACGAAAAGACGGCTAAATTTTGCACGTTCCGGTTTCCGACGCGTTATCCAACAACTGTTAGGTAGTATCCCACGCCTAGAGGATCACGTCCATTGCAACGCCAACGGGAACGTCCGCCATGAGTCTTTTTCGGCTTGCCATTGTGCTGTGTGTCATTGCCCTCTTCCTGCCCTCCTCGGCGGAGGAGAAAGACAAGGTTTATCGCGGCGTGTCGGAGGCCGTTGAGAATGTCGAGGGCTTCTGCATGCGCAATGCGTCGCTGTGCCAGGAGGTTGGCGCCTTCGCCGGTGCCGTGGCAAACCGCGCATATTACGGCGCTCAGATGGTCTACGAAGCTGCGATCGGTCCAGGCGAGGGGGATCAGACCGGACGGAGCCAGGAGCGTCCGTATCCGTCCCGGTTTGAAAGCCAGCCGCGCCAAGACAACGCGCGGGCCCGGAGCCAGCCCGCGCGCTCAACGGACACGTTGCGCCGGGACGACCGTGCGCCGGCATGGCGCGGCCCCGGCTCTTCGTAGAGGGATGAGCCGTCGCGCAGCTCAGTAGCTGGTGCCGCCGGGGGTCATCTGCGTCGTCGCCTTGGAGGCAGTTTCCGTCACGACCTCGGTGGTGAGGCGGCGCAGCTCCTCAAGCTGCTGAGCGAAGGTGTCCATCTGCTGGCGAACGTGCTGGTTCTGCAGCTCGATGACATCCTTCATATCCTTGGCGTCGGCCAGCTTCATCGCCAGGGCGAAATTCGCTTCGGCGTTCGCCTTGGTGAATTCGGCGATCTTCTGATTCAGCATTTTCATGCTGTGCGACGCCGGCGCGGCGCTGGTGTCGATGTTCGCCATTGCCTGCTGGCTCGCCGCGATGAAGGTTTCGAACGCCTTGCGCGCCTGCTCGATGCTCGACTTGACGACCTGCCGCATCGGCTCCGGCATCTCGCCCATATTCGGCAATTCCTGCATCACCAATCTCCTCGTTTCACGGTTCGGGCGTCCCAAGATAGGACAGGCGCACAAAGACCAGTAATCACGGCCATTTTTTGCCAGCAGCCACGCTACGTCCGATCGTCCGACGGCCCGGAAGGCTGCGGCGTTTCGGGCGCGGGCGCTTGAGCATCGTCATCCTGGTCGGCGTCTGCCTCAGGCTCGGGATCGCTCGCTTGCGCCTCCGCCGGCGCTGCGTCTTCCTCAGGCGGCTCATCCAGCGCGCCGGCTGTGGGGCCGTCCGCCGTTTCGCCGTCTACCGCCTCATCCTCGTCCTGCTCCGGCGCGGGCTCGGAGAGCATCGCCTCGGCGGTCTGGCTGTCATCCTCGACCGCGCTCGCGCTGGGTTCGTCGTCGCTATCGTCAGCCTCCGCGCTGGGCGATGGTTCCGCGATCACCGACGCGGCCATGTCCGCATCTTCGCTGTCGCCTTCGGCCTCGTCGCTTTCGGCGTTGTCCGCGTCGCCGAGCGCATCCGCGGCGGTTGTCGCGCCCATGACCGCCGCGCTGCCCGCGACGAGCGCCGCGGTTGCCTCCGCCTGACGCGCGATCGTCTTGGCGGCGGCTTCGGCCGCGTTGATGGCTGCCTGCGCCTGAGGCGCGCCCGGCGCGTTCTGGTCGACCTGCGCCATTGCCGAGCGGGCCTCGTCCGCGACATGTTCGGCTGCTGCCGCGGCCGCGCCGGCCATCTCACGCGCGCTTTCTGTAGCCTGGTCAATGACCTCGGCAGATTGCTGCATAGCTGCGCCGGCGACAGCGGCCGGTGTGCCCGGGGTGGCGTCTGAAGATGGCTCATCCTTTGCCGGGGCTTCCGGCTTGGCCGCCGGCTGCGACGCGCTCGTCTCGCCGTCCTGCGGCTTCACATGCGAGATGCCGTTCATCAGGTCGAGCAGCCGCCCCATCTCCTCGGCGTACTCCTCCTGCATGTGTTCGAAAAAGCGCTTCTGCTCGGCCCACACCTCCACCGGCGTGCGGCACTGCGCCATGCGCGACGACAGCTCCCGGTATTCGAGCGCCCGCTGCGCGCTGAACCGCAGCATCTCCAGGTTCCACTTCGCCAGGGCAGCGGCGAAGGGCGGCAGCGTCCCGGTCAAATACGAGATGTTGCTTCGGCTGATCTCGTTCAGCTGCCGGAGCACGTCGAAACGGTCGGATTTGTCATTGCGATCGGTCATCGGTTTGACCTCCTTGCGGTGCGCTGGCGCGGCGGATCAAAGTCAAATTTTTACGACAAACGCCCCAAGAGTATTGTCAGCATAGCGTTCCGCGCGCGGCGATCCAACAGCGCATCGTGCATTTTTGCTATAATCCCGCCAAAACTTTTCACTCTGGCGACGGAAGGCCGGGGGCGCGCCGCATCCCAGGCGTGGCGCGGCGGCGCGCATGTGTTAATCAGCCTGTATGCAGCAGATCACGTCCATTCTCGGCGTTATCGTCGTCTGGCTCATCGTGAGCGTTGGCGCCTGGTGGCTCCACCGGCTGTTTGTGCATCGCAAGCAGCGCCGCAAGCTGGCGCTCGCCAATGAGGCCTGGATGCGGGTGCGCGAGGCCCCGGAGATTTTCGCGGACATTCGCGCGGCCGGCATGAGAATCGACGCAGCCGGCGGTCAGGCGCGCACACATGCGTTGCTCAGCCGCGTGAGGGATTACAGCGATTATTTCGACGATGTGAGCGCGCTGCGCGCCGAGTTGTCCCGCACCCTCAAGCGGGACGACTGCCCGCCGCTGACCGAAATCCTCAATTTGCGCCGCGACATGTGGGCGGCCGCCGACGTGCTGCTCATCGACGACCCGGCGGTGTTCGGCGAAGCGTTTTCCGAACCTGGCGCCTACGAGGAATTCTGCCGCGACGCCGAGGACCTGCTGTTCCTCGACAGCGCGCCGCTCAGAGACGATCCGATCGCGCTGCGCCTCGCGCTGGCCGATGAGGACATGCAGACCTTCGTTAGCGGGGTCGAGGGCGAGATCGCCGATGAGCGCGAGCGGGAACGGTTCCCGACGTGGCGCGAGATCGTGGCCTATCCTGTAAGCTGGGTGCGGGCCGTGCCGCGCGCGCTGGCGTGGGCCGGGCGCGGGGCTGCAACCGCGGGCCGTGCAATCGGGCGGCTGGCGGTTCAGGTCGGCCATGCGGCCTTGGCCGGAGGGGCGGCGGTATGGGCGGTGCTGCGCGAAGTGCCCGCCGCGCTCGGGCGTGGCGCGCGTGGTCTTTCCGCGCTGGTTGCGCGCCGTCCGCGCGTTCGGATGCCGAAGCCGCGCGTCGCCGAGATGGGCGCCGGAATGCGCCGGGCTGCGGCGCGCGCTCCCGAGTACGCAAAGGCTGCTGGCCGCCGCATCGCGGGCTTGCGGGAGCACCCCGCCGTGGAACGCATCGCCGCCTCCGTGCGCCGGGCCGGTGACCGCTTCCCGGATCAGGTCGCGCAGGGGCTGAGCCGCGCCGGGGAGATGGCCCGCGACGTGCGCGCCCGCGCCAGGGCCGCCACCTTCAATGCCCGCGAACGCGCGCGTGACTTCGAGGCGGGCGAGCTTGGCCTGCATTACGATTTTCTCGTCAAGGCGCACAGCCTGCGCCAGCGTTACGCCGACATGCTGCGCCGCGCGCCGGAGCTGACGGAAACGGGGAAGCAATTCATCGGGCGGCTGGAGCTGGAGAAGCGCTCGGAGCGGCTGCGGCTTGGCACCGCGAAGCTGCGCCGGCGCGCGCGGCTGGAATTGGTGCGGTTCCTGACGGTGCTGATTGCCGCGCTGGAGCGGCTGCGCGACCGGCTCGCCGATGCGCCGCCGCAGCCCGCGCAGACGACCAATCTGCTGACATCGCCGCTGCAGCGTCTGTTCCTGCCGCCGCCGTCGCCGCGTGAGGCGGGCGCGGATTTTCCGGGCGGACTGCGCGCGCAGGCGCGGTCCTGGGCGCGTGGCTGGGGCCGCTCGGCGCGGCGTATGCGCGATGTAACGCCGGAGGAGGACGAGGCCGAGGCCCAGGCGACGGAGACTGAAGCGCCGCAGGCGGAGGCGCAACCTGCCGCAGCGCGCGAAGCGGTTCCTGAGCATAAGGCAGAGCAAAAACAGGAGACCGCCGCGGACGATCCAACCGATGAGGCGGTGGACCGCGTGCGCCGCCTGTTCGGCATCCGCCACCGAAAAGGCAAGCGCGGGACCAGCAAGCGCCGCGAAAACGGTGCGGCGGCGCAATCGCGGGCCAAAGGACCGAACGGCAAGCAGCGTAGCGAGCAGCCTGACCAGCAGACCGAGGCGGAAACCGGGAACGCGGCCAAGGCGCAGATTCTGCCGCCGCTGCGCGGTTCGCGCGCGGGCAACTATGACGAGACCGAAGCCGGGACGCGGTCCCGCGACTCGCTGCGCTCCCGCTTGTCGGCCGTCGATGAGGAGCCGGAAGACGCCGTTCCTCAACAGGATGAAACGAGCGGCGAGGCCGCTGAGCGGCGGCGCTGGCGGCGCTGGTTCGGCCTGTGAGGTCACATTTTCCCGGTCCGGTTGTCGCCTTAACTGTGGCGCATTTGTCCGCAACCCAAAGACGTGTATCATTCTCACGATTCGCGGATGCAGACGAGCAGGGGCATGGCGGACTCTGGACCAGTCGGGAAACGGTGGCGCTACGGCGCGCGGGCTGCGGGCCTCGCCGCGTCAGCGGCGGCTGCCGTCCTGATGCTCGGCTGCACCACCCAGCCGACAAGCGGCCCCGATGAGTTTACGACAAACCGGCCGGTCACGCTCGCGCCGCCCTCCGGCAGCGCTACCGAGCGCCGCGTCACGCTCGCCGCGGTCGATGAAACCGAGCTGCGCAAGGCCATCGAACGCTACCGGATCAAGCTGGACCGTGAGGAAAGCCCGGTCGAGACCGCCGGCGTCGATCTGACCGGCGACGGCGTGCCGGAAGCGCTCGCGCTGTTCACCGGACCGGACTGGTGCGTCACCACCGGCTGCTCCTTCATCGTCTTCCGAGAGAGCGAAACGGGCTATGAGGCCGTATCTCGGACCACGCGCGTGCGTGGGCCGGTCAAGGTGGGGCCGGGCAGCAATGCCGGCTGGCGCGATCTGATCGTCAAGACCGGCGGCGGCGCTGCGCCGATCCGCTTCGTGCGGCTCGGTTTCTCCGGCAACGGTTATCCCACGAATGCGCTGCTGCAGCCGGGACCGACCGAAGAGGTTCTGGCCCAGGCGACCGACGTGATCCGCGAGGCGCCGTTCCAGGCGAGCAAGCCTCAGGCTTCGTCGGCGCGGTAGCTGTAGAGCCAGTCGTTGCGGCGCAGAAGGTCCTGCGGGCTTTGGGTTGTCAGCACCTGATTGCGGCTCCAGCGCATCACCCCGCCCATGTGATAAACGCGGCCCATGCGGCGCGAGCGGGCCTGAACGCGCGCGGCGCGCGGGCGGCGTTTGCGCGCGTAGGCGGCCAAGGCGGCGGGGATATCCCCCCTGGCGGCAGTGAGCGCGTGCGCCAGCGCGGCGGCATCCTCGATCGCCAGCACGCCGCCGGAGGCCAGAAACGGCAGGACCGGATGCGCGGCATCGCCGAGCAACGCGATGCGGCCGGACGACCATTGGCGCGGCGGCGGCATGTCATAGAGCGCCCAGCGCCGCCAGCCGCTCTGCCCGGCGAGGAACTGGGTGATGGCCTCCGGCCAGCCTTCCAGGTGCGGCAGAAACTCGTCCGCCGCGCCGGGCACATTCCAGCCCTCGGGCGCATCGCGGTCATCAACGATCACGACGACATTCACCTCCGCGCCGCCGCGCACCGGATAGTGCACCATATGCGCGCGGGGCGAGAGCCACAGGCCGATGGCGTCCTGCTGCATGGGCAGTGCGGCCTCATCGAACGGGACCGTGATCCGCCAGGCGCTCTTGCCGGACCAGATTGGCGCGCTGGCATCACCCACCGCCGCGCGCACCTGCGAGCGGATGCCGTCCGCGCCGACCAGCGCCCCGCCGGCCGCCGTCTCGCTCGCCTCGCTCTTCACGTGGACGCGTTCGCCTTCCGTCGCGCATGACATCACCCGGAATGGCTGGGTGATGACGACGTTGTCGTTCGCCTGCACTGCCTCAAGCAGCTCGCGCTGCAGGTCCGCGCGATGCACGACCCAGTACGGCGCGCCGTAGCGCATCTCCGCCATCGGCCCGAGCGGCACCGTCGTCAGGCGCTGTCCGGCCCGCGCGTCGATCAACTGCACGCCCTCCGGCGCGACAGCGTGCTTGGCAAGCGCGTCGGCAATGCCCAGCGCCCGCAGCACATGCACGCCGTTCGGCCCAAGCTGGATGCCCGCGCCGGCCTCCGAAAATTCCGCCGCCTGCTCCAGCACCTGCACCGGCGTTCCCGCCTGCGCCAGCGCGAGCGCCGCCGTGAGGCCGCCGATCCCGCCGCCTGCGATGAGCACTCGCCGGTTGTCGTCGCTCAGCATTCAGCGGTCGTCGGTTTCGTCGGTGTAGGCGCAGTAGGGCGGATCGGACTGGTCTGGACCGAGGTTGGAGTCATAGATGTAGAGGGTCGAGCAGTAGGGGCAGACGATCTGCTGATCGTCGCCCATGTCGAGATAAATGTGCGGGTGGTCCTGGGGCGGGCGCGCGCCGATGCATTCGAACTCCTTCACGCCGATGTGGATTTTCTCCACCCCGATATCGTTGCAGAACCGGGGAGTCCGTGTTGCCATGATCGCCTCCAAAACCCGTCGCCTCCGGTGTTTGCCGCCCACGCCTCCGCCGATTGCGGTTTGCACAATCGCCCCGGTGGTGATAGGCGAAACCCGCGGCGCGGACAACAGGCAACCCGGTGGCGCATGACGATGCAGGTCTTTGATTCCGATGGCGTGCAGATTGCCTATCGCGATGAGGGCGCGGGCGAGCCGGTCCTGCTGATCCACGGCTTCGCCTCCAACAGCAAGGTCAACTGGGTCGATCCGGGCTGGATGCAGACGCTGACCGAGGCAGGCTACCGCGCCATCGCGATCGACAATCGCGGTCACGGCGAAAGCGAGAAGCTTTGCGACGAAGCCGCCTATGGCGCGCCGCTGATGGCCGAGGATGCGCGGCGGCTGCTGGATCATCTCGGCATCGCGCAGGCGCATGTGCTGGGCTACTCGATGGGCGCGCGGATCGGCTCGTTCCTGGCGATCAACCACCCCGATCGCGTCAAGAGCCTCGTCATCTCCGGCATGGGCATCAATCTGGTGCGCGGCGTGGGCGGGGCGAAACCGATCGCCGCCGCGCTGGAGGCGGACAGCCCCAATGACGTCAAGGACGATGCCGCGCGCAGCTTCCGCCTCTTCGCCGATCAGACCGGCAGCGACCGGCACGCGCTCGCGGCCTGCATCCGCTCCTCGCGCGAGCCGATTACGGCCGAAGCGCTCGCCGGCGCAGGCGTGCCGACCCTCATTGCGGTGGGGACGGACGATGTGGTCGCCGGCTCCGCAAGCGAGTTGGCCGCCCTGCTGCCCGGCGCGCAGGTGCTCGACATCCCGCGGCGCGATCACATGCGCGCAGTGGGCGATCCGGTGCACAAGACAGGCGTGCTGGACTTCCTCGCCAACCACGCGCGTGCCTGAGGCGCGGGGTCACACCATCCATATCGCGCTCAGCACCGAGATCACCGTCACAGCATAGCCCGCCGCCAACAGATAGCCGTCGCGCAGGGTCAGGCCGACGCTCAGGATTGTCAGCGCGAGCGCGGGCAGTGTCACGCCCCACGGCACCAGCGCCAGCGGGAACATCAGCAGCGACAGCAGGATGCACACCGTCGGGACGATCATCAGGAGCGGTTGCTGGGTCAGCCATAGCAGGCGCGGCCGCGTGTAGCGGTCCATCGCTTTCAGGTAGGGACCGATGTACGCGATCCCTTTCTCGACCTGTTTGCGCGTGAGCGAGCGTCTGCTCACCCATTGCGGCAGCCACGGATGACTTCGGCCGACGATCATCTGCGCCGCGACAAGGATGATCATGACCCCTGTGATGATCGAAATGCCCGGAATGGCGCCGATGACCGGGGTGAGGGCGATGAGCGACGGAATCAGCAGAAGCGGGCCGTAAGCCTGGTGGCTAAAGGTAGAGACGACCTCGCTTATGGAGATTTCGCCGTCTTCCGCGTCCGAGCGCACCTCGTCGAGCAGGCCCGTTAAAGAATAATCCTGTTTGCCGCTTTCCGCTTGGCCGCTTTCTGCGGTCATCGAATTCGCTCCAGCCTCGCCCGGTTACATGATCAACGTTGGGGTCGTGACCCGGTTGCATCAAGGCGGGGCCGTCTTGTCTAGTTCTCGAAGAAGATGTCCCGCGCCCAAGTATCTGGCTCAAAGCCGCGGTTGGGCTGTTGCCGGGTTTCGCGCGTTGAGGGGATCCCGAGCGAGGTGTCCGCGCGGGGCTGGCCGGTGCCGAAGAGCGCATCCCAGAAGGAGCGCGGTTCGCGCCGCTCTTCCCGGATGCGGGCTTCCGCCCAGGTGCCGCCGGGCAGCGCGGCGGGCGGCTTGGTGCGGTGCGCCGCGTCCATCAGCTTGCGCCAGATCGTGGCGGGGAGCGAGCCGCCGGTGATGCGCTGCATCGGGCTGAAGTCGTCGTTGCCAAGCCACACGCCGGTCGTGAAATGCGCCGTGTAGCCGATGAACCAGGCGTCGCGGTACTGTTGGCCGGTGCCGGTCTTGCCGGCGGCCGGATGCGGCGGCAGCGCGGCCTGCTGGCCGGTGCCGGCCTGGATCGTGGCGCTGAGCATGTCATTCATGGCGGCGACATGCTCCCGGCTGATAACCCGGCGCCCCTCGCCGGCGCGATGCTCCAGGAGAACGCGGCCCTCGGAATCGATGATCGATTCGATGACATAGGGCGAGGCGCGGAATCCGCCATTGCTGAACGGCACATAGGCTCCGGTCAGCTCCAGCAGCGAGACCTCCGACGTGCCCAGCGCCAAGGACGGTTCGGGCGTCAGCGCCGACTGGATGCCGAGCCGCCGCGCCACTTCGATCACTTTTTCGCGCCCGGTCCATTCGGACACCCGGACGGCGACGGTGTTCATCGACCGCGCCAGCGCCTTTCGCAGCGTCACGTCGCCATAATAGCGCGCGTTGTAGTTTTTCGGTTCCCACCCTTCGACCTCCAGCGGGCCGTCATGGACGAGGCTTTCCGGCGTCAGGCCGTTTTCCAGCCCGGCGAGAAACACGAAAGGCTTGAAGGTGGACCCCGGCTGGCGCTTCGCGGCGACC
>CAYYSM010000041.1:0-12654 GCA_964474225.1 uncultured Hyphomicrobiaceae bacterium | reverse complement strand
AGTGATAGATGAACGAGCCGCCGCCCGTGCGGTCATCCAGCGGCCAGCCGAGCGTGTGCTGCACCAGTCCTGGCTGATGCTTGTCCGGCGGCAGCTCCCACAGTTCCTTGATGCCGATGCCGTATTTCTGCGGCTCGCGGCCGTCGTTGAGGTGGAACGCGCGTATCAAGCGTTTCGCGAGCGAGCCGCGCACGCCCTCGGCGACCAGCGTGTATTTGCCGTGCAGTTCGATGCCGCGCTCGAAGCCGGGCTTGGGCTGACCGTTGCTGTCCAGGCCCATGTCGCCCGTCGCGACGCCTATGACCGACCCCTCGCTGTCGGTAACCAGTTCGCTCGCCGCGAAGCCCGGGTAGACCTCTACGCCTAGCTCTTCGGCCTGTTCGCCCAGCCAGCGGCAGACATTGCCAAGGCTGACAATATAGTTGCCGTGGTTGTTCATCAGCGGCGGCATGGCGAAGTTCGGCAGGCGGATCGCGCTTTTTTCGCGAAGGTACAAGAAGCGGTCGTCCGTCACCGGCGTATCGAGCGGCGCGCCTTTTTCGCGCCAGTCCGGGATGAGCGTGTCCAGCCCGATCGGATCGACAACCGCGCCCGAGAGGATGTGCGCGCCGACCTCCGAACCTTTTTCCAGAACGACGACGGAGATGTCCTGATCCTTTTCGGCGGCAAGCTGCTTGAGCCGGATCGCGGCGGAAAGACCGGCCGGGCCGGCCCCCACGATCACGACGTCGAACTCCATCGCCTCGCGTTCGGGCAACTGCGTGTCTTGTTCGCTCATGGAAACTCCCTGTTGAATGCCCGGAGATACTTGCGGGTCGCGCCGGCGTCAATGCGTCAAGTCCGCTTGCGCCTGGCGCGTTTTCCGCGGCACAGTATCACCGCTACAGCGGCATTGAAGGGCGCGTTGCGACCTGCGCTTGGCGCGCGGGCGGCATCACGCGGTATTGGCAGAGACGATGGCTGACATCTCCCACGCCGAAAAGGTGCGCGCGATGCTCGCATGGTATCAGGCCATGGGCGTGGACGAGGCCGTGGCCGACGCGCCGCTTGACTGGGCCGAGGCGCGGTTCGAGCTGCCCCGGCCGGCGCAGAAGCCCGCCCAGAATACCGGCGGCGAACTGGCGCATATCCAGTCGCTAGAAGCGTTGCGCAACGCGGTTGCCGCCTTCGACGGGTGCGGCCTCAAGCGCACCGCGAAATCGCTCTGCTTCGCGCGGGGCAACCCGGAGGCCCGAGTCATGCTCATCGGCGAAGCGCCGGGACGCGATGAGGACCTGCAGGGCCAGCCCTTTGTCGGCCGCGCCGGCCAGCTTCTCGACCGTATGCTGCAGGCGATCGCGCTCGATCCCGATGACGCCTACATCACGAATGTCGTCTATTGGCGTCCGCCCGGCAACCGCAACCCCTCGCCGCAGGAGGTCGAGGCGTGCCGCCCGTTTCTGACCAGGCAGGTCGAACTGGTCGCGCCGGAGATCGTGGTGCTGCTGGGCGGCGCGGCGGCGCAGCACATCCTCGGCGTCACCGACGGAATCAAAAGGCTGCGCGGCAAGTGGCGAGACATCACGATCGGCGCTCATCAGTGCCGGGCGATTGCGACCCTTCATCCGGCCTATCTGTTGCGCACCCCGCTGGGCAAGCGGCTGGCGTGGCGCGACCTGCTGATGATCCGCGACGCGCTGGACGGCGACGGCTAAAGAAGTCGGCGGACCTCGGCGCGCAGATAGGGCACGACCTCTTCCTCGAACCACGGGTTGCGCTTGAGCCATGCCGTGTTGCGCCACGACGGATGCGGCAGCGGCAAATAGCGCGGCCGCTCAACACGCTCGGCATAGCGCCGCCAGTCGGCCACCGTCTCGGTTAGCGTCGGCCGCGCATCGCCGCCCAGATGCCACTTCTGCGCGTATTGGCCGATCAGCAGGATGAAATCGAAGTGGGGCAGGGCGTCGAACAGGGCGGCGCGCCATGTCTGCGCGCATTCCTTGCGCGGCGGCAGGTCGCCGCCCTTGCCGTTTGTGCCGGGGAAGCAGAAGCCCATCGGCACAATCGCCACGCGGCTGGCGTCGTAAAACTCTTCCCGCGTGACTCCCATCCATTCCCGCAGCCGGTCGCCCGACGGATCGTTGAACGGGATGCCGGAGCCGTGGGCCAGGTTCCCCGGGGCCTGACTGCACACGCCCAACCGTGCGGTCGAACTCACGCTCAGGACCGGGCGCGGCTCATGCGGCAGCGGCGCGCCCATCGGCTCCTCCACGCAGACGCGGCAGGCCCGGATGCGCGTGACCAGCGCGTCCAGCCGCTCGCTCATCGGGGCCGTCAAAGCTCCAGCACCATGCCATCCGCCGCGAGCTTGCAGCGCCGGTCCGTGACCTGGTCCCGGCGCGCCAGCATGTCCTCGCTCATATGCGTGAGCAGCACCTGCTTCGCGCCGATCGCGTCCAGGTTGCGGGCGATGGTCAGATAGTCCAGATGCATCTCCAGCGGGTTGTCGTACTGGAAGCACTCCATGATGTAGAGATCGGCGTCGCGCCCGGCTTCGATCACCGTGTCGACCCAGCCCGTGTCGCCCGTGAAAGCCAGCACCTTGTCTTCAAGCGCGAAGCGCAGAGCGTAGGAGGGCGCGCCGGAGTAATGCTTGACCTCGAACGGCGTGACGCTCACCGCGCCGACCTTGGTTGTCTCGCCCGCGCTCAGCGGCATGAAGGTCATGTCGAATTCGCGCTGATGCTCGGTGACGAGCGGAAACATCGCCTCACAAGCGATGTGAAAGCGCGCCTCCAGTTCTGCCGGTCCCACCAGCGTCAGCGGCTTGGTGCGCTTTGCGATGAACAGCGCGTCGATCAGGAAGAAGGGCAGGCCGGCGAAATGGTCGCCGTGCAGATGGCTGATGAAGACCGTGTCGACCTCGTTGGTGCTCAGTCCGGCCTTCTTGAGCGAGATCAGCGCCGATGCTCCGCAGTCGATCAGGAAGCCCGTCTCCCCGCTGTGCACATGAAAGCAGGTATTGAGCCGCCCGCCGGAGCCGAAGGCGTCGCCGCTGCCCGTGATCGTCAGTTTCATCCGCTCAAATCCCTGCCTGCGCCACGCTTTCGCGCGCGTTGACCGCCTCGTACCAGCGCGCGAGATGGTCCAGCCCCTCGGGCCGTTCCATGCGCGCCGGCTTCATGAAGCCCACCCCCACGAAGGCGGTGATGTCGGCGATCGTGAATATGTCTCCTGCGACATAATCATTGTCCGCGAGCTGGTCATTCAGTAAATGCAAGCCGCGCGCGGCGCGATCGCGGTTCACCTCCGCCCAGTCTGGAAGTTGCGGCGTCTCCAGCGCGGCCATGCGCGGATGGGTGTGGCGGAAAACGTGAGCGACCGGCCGGAACAGGCTGAATTCCATGTGCCGGTTCCACATCTCGATGCGCGCGGCCTCCAGCGGCTCGCGGCCGAACAGTGGCGGCTCTGGCTGAAGCGCCTCAAGATAGCGGCAGATGGCGACCGTCTCGCTCAGCGCCGCGCCATCGTCGAGGACCAGAACCGGCACGCCGCCATAGGGGTTAAGCTGCTGGAACCACGCGCTTTTATGCTCACCGGCGAGCAGATCGATGTTCTGATAGGCGATGTCCAGCCCCTTTTCGGCGGCGAAAATCCGCACCCGCCGCGGGTTCGGCGCGCCGCGCGCTTCAATGATTTTCATCGGCAAAAGCCTCCCTGCCGCCTGTTTCGCCAAACCGCGCGCCCGGCCCGCCTTTGCGCCAAACTGGCGCAATTTGCCGCAGGAACAGCCGCAGATTGTGGAATTTGAAGCTGCACGTAAACCCTCTGTTAGGCATTCTCACCGAAAACTGTATCAAGTCGGCTCGGCGCCTTCATCCGGTCAGTGACCGTGATTATCGTCCCGGGCTTTCCGGCAGTCATCAGCGGCTTTCGCGCCGCGCCAAACCGGCTTTGCGACGAGATGAGTGTGGACCAAGCCGCCGAAGCGGTCTTCGACGGAGAAGGCCGCCCAGTTCCACGAGTTTTGCTCCGAGGAAACGACGACCGCCGCGCCTCACTCTCCGGCGACGACGCCGTTGACCCCCGGTATTTCGAGTACGAGCGGCTGCGTATGTTCGCGGCCAATGAGCTGTCGGCGTGGCCGGCCATGCCGCTGCTTGCGCTGGTGGTTTGCCTCGCGCTGGTGAACTGGGCCCCGCTGGAGCAGCTCGGCCTGTGGCTGGCCGCGGTGCTGATGGCCAAGGGCATCGTGCTCGCTCTGTGCCGGCAACTGGAAAACGGACCGGCCGATGCGGATGCCTGGCGCGGCAAGCTCTGGGCCGCCGAATTCCTTTACGGCATGACATGGGCCGGGCT
This sequence comes from uncultured Hyphomicrobiaceae bacterium, assembly GCA_964474225.1. Taxonomy (GTDB): domain Bacteria; phylum Pseudomonadota; class Alphaproteobacteria; order Rhizobiales; family Rhodomicrobiaceae; genus Dichotomicrobium. The sequence goes on along the minus strand of CAYYSM010000041.1, from coordinate 8,316 downwards.
GGCCTTCGTCGACATCACGAGTCATCACCAGGCGGCCTATTTCCTCATCTTCGCGGCTTTCGTGATCGTTGTGGCGAGCCGCATGATCTTCGCCTCGACGGTCATATCGCTGCTCTATCCGGGCACGATACCGCTGACGGCCGCGCTCGTCCTGCGCTCTGCGCTAATGGGCGACATGTTCTACTTCTCGCTGGCGATCGTGGCCACGGCGATCCACGTCTACTTCATTTTGCTGGCGCGCGGGCTGAATGCGACCCTGCTCGACATGCTGTCCTATCGCGCGCAGAAGGACGCGTTGATCGCCGAACTTGAGCAATCCAGGGCCATCTCGGAAGAGGCGCGCCGGCGCGCGGAAAATGCCAGCATGGCGAAATCGCGCTTTCTTGCAACCATGAGCCATGAGTTGCGCACCCCGCTGAACGCCATCCTCGGCTTTTCCGAGGTAATGAAGGACGAGGTGCTGGGGTCGCACTCGACCCCCGCCTACCGAAACTACGCCGCCGACATCTACGACAGCGGCCAGCATCTGCTTCATCTCATCAATGAAATCCTCGATCTGTCGCGTATCGAGGCGGGCCGTTACGAACTCAATGAAGGCCAGGTGCCACTGGCCGAGGTCATGGAGGATTGCCGCCGGTTGATGATCATGCGCGCGGAGGAGAAGGGCATCGAGTTTGTCGAGGACTATGACGGGATGCCCGAGGCGATCCACGCGGACGAGCGCGCATTGCGCCAGATCTGCCTGAACCTGCTCTCCAATGCCATCAAGTTCACTCCGCGCGGCGGCGCTGTGACCCTGCGGTGTAGCGTCAACGCGGCGGGCGAGCCATTCCTGAGCGTGTCCGACAACGGCCCCGGCATCCCGGAGGCCGAGGTGCCGCTGGTGCTCCGCTCGTTCGGTCAGGGCACTTTCGCGCGGGAAAACGCCGAGGGCGGCAGCGGGCTCGGCCTGCCCATCGTGAAGGGGCTGGCGGAACTGCATGGCGGCCGGCTCGAACTCGAAACGCGCGAGGGGCAAGGCACGACCGCGACCGTCGTGTTCGACAGCAAGCGCCTCGCCGGGCTGTCGAATAATGACGCGCCGGATCAGCAGGAAAATGGACGCCTCTCCAATGAGAACGCCGCCTGAGAGCGCCGTTTTCAAGTCATTCTTTACTATCAGCGCGTGTATAACCGTCTCCCCAACCCGTAATGGGCGCGTTTTCTGGTTGCGGCGCGACGCTCTTGCGCTATGCTGAAATGTCACGGATGCGGAACGCGATCCCCAAGTTGAGGAGTGGGCAACGGTCGTGGGGAGTTTTCGCAGAAATTGGGCAAGCACTTATCAAAAGTTCGTTGTATTTAATGACACGGCAAAGTGCTCGCTGCATCATTGCGCCATTAAACTGCAAAACCGTCCGGATTGACCGCATAGGTTGATTCTCGGCTTTGCTTTTGCGGGGTGACGGGTGTTCACAGCTCATCTTTCCGCAGCGTTCACGGTTGCGCGAATTTGTCGATTTGACTGTCAGCGGGAAGGGGTGTAACGTTTGCCCCGAAATGCAGACACTACCTATCTCGACGGCATTAACCGAGGGCTGAGCACAATCACCCATCCAGCCACGACGCATTTGCGCCACCGCATGGCGCACCTGGTTTGGCCGCTAGCCGCCTCAAATGTTGTCATTAGAGACGTCATCAACACAAACGCGCGAGACGCATGAGCTATAAGATCACCGCAGAGAACGTCTACAAGATTTTCGGCCCCGAGCCCGAGCGCGCGCTGGAAATGTCCCAGCAGGGCGCGAGCAAGGACGAGGTCTTCCGTGAAACCAAGAGCGTGGTGGCCGTCAACGACGTTTCGTTCCAGGTTCCCGAAGGCCAGATCTTCGTGGTCATGGGACTGTCCGGCTCAGGCAAATCGACGCTGATCCGCTGTCTTAACCGATTATTCGAGCCGACCGCGGGCAAAATCTATATCGACGATTTCGACATCGCCGCCGCGAATGAAGAAGAGCTTCGCCAGGTCCGGCTGAAGCGCATGGCGATGGTGTTCCAGCACTTCGCGCTGTTCCCGCATATGACCGTTTGGGAAAACGCCGCATACGGGCTGAAGGCGCGCAACGTTGACGTCGAAGAGCGCCGCGAACGGGCCGTCGCCGCCCTGAAATCCGTGGGCCTGGACGCCTGGGCGGACTCCTATCCGAAAAGCCTCAGCGGCGGCATGCAGCAGCGCGTCGGCCTGGCGCGGGCGCTCGCCGTCTCGCCGGAAGTGTTGCTGATGGACGAGCCGTTTTCCGCGCTCGACCCGCTGATTCGTCGCGACACTCAGGACGAGCTGATCGAGATCCAGGAACGTTTGGGCACGACGATCGTTTTCATCACGCACGACCTGCAAGAGGCGCTGAAGCTCGGCGATCAGATCGCCATCATGAAAGACGGGCGCTTTGTGCAGGTCGGCACGCCGCAGCAGATCGTGATGGACCCGGCGGACGACTACGTCTTCGAGTTTACGCGCGATGTGGACCGCAGCCGCGTGCTCACCTTCGGCAGCATCCGCGATGAAGCCGAGACGCTCACGGGCGATGAGCCGGTTGACGAGATCAAGCGGCGCTTCGAGGCGAACGCGAAACTGAAGGGCATGTTTGTTGTGGACAACAACAAGCCGATCGGATTGGTCGACCGCGAACGTATCGCGGAGGCCGAAGACGGCGCGACCGCCCGCAGCCTCATGGACCGGCATTTTGCCAAGGTGCGCCGTTCGACCTTTATCTGCGAGAGTTTTGACCGGCTGGGCGATCACAAGCTGTTCGCCGTCGTCGACCGCGAAGGCAAGCTGCGCGGCACAGTCGACCCGATGGACGTGTTCCAGCATCTGGAGCCGCCGACCGAAGAAGAGGCGACATCACCTGGCGGCCGTCCGGGCGAGCATCCCGACGACGTCGAACCGGCTGCCGAGCCCGTTGCGCAGGAGACCGCCTGATGTCCGACACGAACGCAACCTATGCACAGGTGACCGCCAGCATGGAGGTGCTGCGCCCGTCCAACTACTTCCGGATCCCGATGGATGACTGGGTGGACAACGGGGTCGACTGGCTGGTCGACAACTTCCGCCCGGCGTTTCAGGCGATCAAATGGCCGGTCGAGCAGGTGCTGAACGGCCTTGACGGCTTGTTGCAGGCGACGCCGTTCATCGTGTTCACGCTGCTCGTCACTCTGCTGGCCTGGCGGCTGGCAGGCCGCGGCGTGGCGATCTTCACGATCATCTCGTTCCTCGTGCTCGACTCCGTCGGTGTCTGGAGCGAGACGATGACCACGCTCGCGATGATTCTCACCGCCGTGGTGTTCTGCGCGGTCATCGGCGTCCCGCTGGGCATCGCTGCGGCGGCCAGCGACAGGTTTGCCTCGAACATCCGGCCCGTTCTCGACATCATGCAGACGATCCCGCCCTTCGTTTATCTGGTGCCGATCGTCATGCTGTTCGGCGTCGGGCTGGTGCCGGGCGTCATCGCGACGATCATCTTCGCGTTGCCGCCCATAGTGCGTCTGACCAATCTTGGCATCCGCCAGGTGCAGGGCGAACTTGTGGAGGCGGGTTACGCCTTCGGCTCGACGCCGCGTCAAGTCCTGTGGGAAATTCAGATCCCGCTGGCGCTGCGCACCATCATGGCGGGGCTGAACCAGACGCTGATGCTGGCGTTGTCGATGGCCGTGATCGCCGCGCTGATCGGCGCGGGCGGGCTGGGGCTGACCGTGTTCACGGGGCTGGGGCGTCTTGACGTCGGCCAGGCGTTCCTCGGCGGTCTCGGGATCGTGCTGCTGGCCATCGTGCTTGACCGGATTACACAGGCCCTTGGCACTCAAGGCGAGGACGCCCAGCCTGGGTGGACCTTCAAGGGTGTCCTGCGGATGTTGACAGGTCAGGGCCGCGAGTCCTCTTCCGAAGACGAACGGGAGCGGAAAGCGGCCTCTTCCGCCGCGGAATGACGCGGCATCCTGCGGCGAGCGGGCCGCAGGGCTCAACTGGCGACGTGGACGGCCGCGACTGGCTGCCACGCCGTTGCTGATTGCAAAAGCAGATTTGAACAGAGGAGGAGTTAGCATGAACGCTGTTAAGTACTTATCGCGGATTGCGCTTGGCGCCGCGACGGCGTTCGCGATGACGGCAACCGCCGTCACCAGCGATGTCGCTGCCCAGGAGCCGGGCGAAGGCAAGTCCATCGAGATGGCCCGGGCCACCTGGGATACCGGCTGGTTCCAGGCCGAAATCTACAAGCAGCTCTTCGAAGAGCTTGGCTATGAGGTCGGCCAGGTGCGCACGCTGGATAACCCGCCGTTTTACCAGGCGGTGGGCCAGGGTGACATCGACCTGTGGGTGAACGGCTGGTTCCCGCTGCACGACACCTATCGCGATGCCTTCGAGGAAGGCGCCTCGATCGTTGGCTTTGTCGCGGAAGGCGGCGCGCTTCAGGGCTATCTGGTAGACAAGAAGTCCGCCGAAGAATACGGCATCACCAGCATCGAGGACTTCAAGAAGCCCGAGATCAAGGAAGCCTTCGACGCCAATGGCGACGGCAAGGCCGACCTGGTTGCATGCCCGCCGGGCTGGGGCTGCGAGGAGAAAATCTCCAAGGACCTCGATGAGCTTGAGCTTCGGGACCACATCAACCCGATTAAGGCTGGCTATTCCGCATCGATGGCGGACGCGCTCGGCCGCTACCGTCAGGGCGATCCGATCCTGTTCTACACCTGGACGCCGAACTGGACGGTCGGCATCCTGCAGCCGGGTGAGGACGTGGTCTGGATCGAAATGCCGAACGCGACCGAGGACACCACGGTTGCTGGCGTTGAGGGCTGCGTGAACGATCCGTGCGCGCTGGGTTGGCAGGCCAACGACATCCGTCCGGTGGCCAACAACGACTTCCTCAACGAGAACCCGGCTATCCGGGCTGTGCTGGAAGAAGCCCGTATCCCGCTCGAAGACATCTTTGCTCAGAACGCGAAGATGAATGAGGGCGAGGATTCCCCGGAGGACATCCAGCGCCATGCGTCCGAGTGGATCGCGAATAATCAGGATCTGGTCGACGGTTGGCTCGAAGCAGGCCGGCAGGCCGCGATGTAATGGGGTTATCCGAGGGCGGTGTTCCGCCGCCCTCGGCCTCTATTGAGGCGGTGACGGCGAACAGCCTGAAGCCGCACGTGAAAGGGCGCGATTGCCGCGCCCTTTTTCTTTGGCCCGATGACTGTGGGTCGAGCCGCCTATTCGTCGCGATAAATCTTCTCGCGCTTTTCGTGGCGCTCCTGCGCCTCCACGCTCAGCGTTGCGATCGGCCGCGCATCCAGCCGCTTCACCCCGATCGGCTCGCCCGTTTCCTCGCAGTAGCCGTAGCTGCCATCCTCGATCCGCTCCAGCGCCGCGTCGATCTTCGCAATCAGCTTGCGCTGTCGATCCCGCGCGCGCAGCTCTAGCGCCCGGTCGGTCTCCGAGGATGCGCGGTCTGTCAGGTCGGGATGCTGTTCGGAGTCCTGAAGGTTTTCCAGTGTCTCACGGCTTGAGCGCAAAATCTCGTCTTTCCAGTCGAGGAGCTTCCTCCGGAAATATTCGCGCTGCCGGTCGTTCATAAACGGTTCGTCGTCCGACGGCCGATAATCGTCCGGCAGTTCCGTCACGCCCATGAATGCCTCGTCGAAAGTGTTTGGCGTCTCAACGCACAAGCTTCGCGTCCGGCCGACGCGGGGCCGATCCCCAGTTGTGTGAAGTTGCTGGTCCGTGGCTTCATCCAGCCCTAGGGAGGTTTCCCTCTGCTCGCCGGCGTCCGACGCGTCTCATCTGCCCAAATCGAAGCGGCCCCGGTGTGGGACCAATGCCACAGATTTCCGCTGTCTATGTACCTTTATGCCGGGAGGTGTCAAGTGTTGGGAAAGGGTGTGGCGTCAAGCCTGGCGCTTGGCGAGCGCGCCGCGCTCACGCATCAGGCCGCCTGCCGGAGATCGTCGCGCGGCGCGGCATCGGCGAAAGCGGCGACGCCCAGCAGACCGACCCGGCCATTGTCGAAACAGCCCAGCACGCGCCCGTCTTCGCGCAGCGCCACCTCGCGCAGCGCGGCTTGCCGCCAGCCGTTCTGCGAACAGGCGAGCACCTTCACCAGCCCGGTGCTGTCCGGGAACTGCGTCAGCCCGCAGCGGCCTAGCTCCAGGCTCACTGGCTCCAGGCCGCGCCCGAGATCGAGCGTCAGTGGCGCGAGGTCGGCGAGCCGTCCCCGCGCATCGAAGGCGAAGTCGTGCTCGACGGCCTGCCAGCCGCGCGCGACGGCCCGGGTCGTCAGCGCGTTGCCCATGACGCGGTAGAGCAGCCGCCAGCAATCCGCGCCGATCTTGACCCAGCGCAGGCGAACCGTGACGGCCCGCCCGCGGATATCGAAAACGCCGATTTCCCCGCCAGCCAGCGCCTGCTGCGCCAGCGCGTCGGGATCGGCATCCGCATCCTTGGCCTCCGTCACCGGCGTTCGGGGCAGATTGGCCTTGTAGCGGATCGCCGTTGTGGCGCGCGCCGGCATGATCGGCCCTTCCTCCAGCCGGATCGGCGCGAGGCGTAGCGCCTGCGCGGGCGCGTCGCCGTCATCCGCGCGGCCCATCAGGACAAGCCCCTCGTCATTAACGAGATAGCCCAGCCGGTCCGGCGCGAAATCAAGCTGGCTTGTTAAGCGCGGCGTGGTATCGAAAATGAGCTGATCGTCCTCGACGGCCACCGGAGCGCCGGCATAGACCGGGCGCGGCGTGTCCGCAGCCTCGCGCGGGGGCGGCGATGGCCAGGACGGCGCGGGCGCATCAGGCTGGAGATAGCGCGCAATGTCCTCAAGCCGGGAGATCGGTTTGCCGATCTGGCTCATCGCGGCGCTGAACAGGCGATAGGCCCACATGTCGCTACTCCCGACGGGTCTCCGGTGCCGTGCGCGGGCCGCGGGTTGTCCACGGCGGCAGTTTTCAATTTGACACGAAAGTGATTAACGAATTGACAACGCATCACTCACCCCGGCCAGCGAGTCGCCGCGCATGAGCCTTAGCGATTTCACCGGCAAGTCGACCGATGCCCTGCGCAATGCCGGCGCGCTGGCGGGCGATCTGCTGCGCCCGACCGTCCGGCTCGGCGTGACGGGGCTGGCGCGCGCGGGCAAGACGGTGTTCATCACCTCGCTGGTGCACAACCTGCTGCACGGCGGGCGGCTGCCGTTTTTCGATGCGATGGCGCAGGGCCGGATCGAGCGCGTCTATCTGGAGCCGCAGCCAGACGATGACGTGCCGCGCTTCGCCTATGAGGACCATCTGGCCGCGATGACCGGGCCGGACCGGCACTGGCCGGAGAGCACGCGGCATATCAGCGAGCTGCGCGTGACGATCGAATATGAGCCGGAGGCGTTCTGGCGGCGGCAGCTTGGCCCGGCGAAGCTGCATGTCGATATCGTCGATTATCCGGGTGAGTGGCTGCTCGATCTGGCGCTTCTGGACCTGAGCTATGAGGCGTGGTCGCGGCTGGCGCTCGAGATGGCCGAGCGGCCTGAGCGGGCGGAGACGGCCGCGCCGTTCCGGCGGTTCCTGGGCGAGGTCGATCCGGCCGGACCGCAGGATGAGGCGCTGGCGCGGCAGGGCGCGCAGCTCTTCACCGACTATCTGCGCGCGAGCCGGGATGCCGCGCTCGGGCTGGTCGGGACGCCGGGGCGCTTCCTCTTGCCGGGGCAGTTCGAAGGGACGCCCGCCGTGACCTTCTGCCCGCTTCCGGCACCGGATGGGGCGAAGCCGGAGCGCGGCACGCTTTGGGCGATGATGGAGCGGCGGTTCGAATCCTACAAATCGGCGGTGGTGCGGCCGTTCTTCCGCGATCACTTCGCGCGCCTGGACCGGCAGATTGTGCTGGTCGACGTGCTGACGGCGCTCGCGAACGGGCCGCAGGCGATTGCGGAGATGGAGCGCGCGCTTGCCCGCATACTCGAATGCTTCAATCCCGGCGCGAAAAGCTGGCTGGAGCTGGTGCTCGGCCGGCGCATCGACCGGGTGCTGTTCGCCGCGACCAAGGCCGATCATGTGCACAGCGAGAGCCACGACCGGCTGGAAGCGGTGCTACGGCATATGGTGCGCGCGGCGTCCGGGCGGGCGGAAGGCGCGGGCGCGGAGGTGGATGCGGTGGCGCTGGCGGCGGTGCGCGCAACGCGCGAGGCCGAGATCAAGCAGGGCGGCCAGCGCTTGCCGACGGTCGTGGGTTGCCCCGTCGCGGGCGAGCGGGTCGGAGCTGAGACTTTCGACGGCGCGCACGAGGCGGCGATCTTCCCCGGCGAACTGCCG
>CAYYSM010000040.1:0-12688 GCA_964474225.1 uncultured Hyphomicrobiaceae bacterium | reverse complement strand
GGCGGCAGCGGGCGGATCGGGTAATAGCCGATCTCGACATGCCCGCGCGAATGCGAATAGACCCGCGCGCCAAGCTGCTTGGCCAGAAGCTGCCCGCCCAGGCAGATGCCGAGAAACGGCAGATCGGCCTTCAGCGTCCGCTCGATCAGGTCGCGCTCGGCGTGAATGTAGTCAAAGTCGTCGTTCGCGCTCATCGGCCCGCCAAAGACGACCACGCCGGCGTAATCATCCACCCGCTCGGGCAGCGGATCGCCGAAGCGCGGCCGGCGCAGGTCGAGCGCGTAGCCGTGCCCCGTCAGCCAGCGCCCGACATAGCCGGGGTTCGACTGGCGCTTGTGCACGATGCACAGCACCTTTTCCCTCTCGCCCGCCGGCGCCTGGTTGGCCGCGCCTCCAGCGGGCGCGAAGTCCGGTTCGCGGCTTATCTGTTTCATGGCTGGAGAAACCTCCGCTTTTTCAGCAAGACCCCCATCAGGGGCGTCGTCAATGTGTGCGGCAGTATGCGCACCGCGAAATAATTGAACGTCGTCAGTATGCCCGGCGTGATGATGAGCTTGCGGCAGCGATAGCCCTGATAGGCCGCGCGCGCCACCACATCCGGGTCCATGCAGCCGAGCACCTTCGTGTAGAGCGCCGATTCCGCGCCCATGCTGTCATGAAAGCGCGTGGCGACCGGCCCCGGCACGACCACCGACAGCCGCGTGCCGCGCCCGCCGATCTCGTGCGCGACCGCCTCGGTCAGCGAGATAACATACGCCTTGCTGGCATAATAGGCCGCCTGATACGGCCCCGGCAATGCGCCGCCCAGCGACGCGACGTTGAGCACGCCCCCGCCGCCGCGCGCGAGCATCTCCGGGAGATAGCGATGCATCAGGTCGGTCAGCACGCGCATGTTCAGATCCGCGAGGCGCAAGACGTCCGCCGTCGCGTGCTCGACGAATTCGCCGCTCAGGCCGATCCCCGCATTGTTGACCAGCACTTCCACGCGCAGGCCGCGCGCCTCAAGCTCTTCGGCGAGCCGGTCGCAGTGGCCGTGGATCGCCAGGTCAATCGGGAAGCAGTCGACCCCCACGCCGTGCTCGGTGCGCAGCGCCTCGGCGTTTTCGGCGAGCTTGTCCTCGCTGCGCGCCACCAGCGCCAGATCGTGCCCCGCGGCGGCGAATTCATGCGCCAGCGACAGGCCGATGCCCTCGCTTGCGCCGGTGATGAGCACCACGCCGCGCCGCGTGTCGTCCGGGTCCGGCCCCGCGCCGGCGGGCACCTTGCGCCGCGCCCAGGCGCGCTCAAATCGCTGGAATACCCCGCTCATGCCCCCGCGCGCCGCCCTATTGCTGAGCTTCCACCTTCTTGCGGGCGCGGATGCGTTCGCGCGAGGAAACGCCGAGCAGTTCGGCCGTGCGCCAGATCAGGTTTTCCTCATAGCCGTGGACCTCGCCGTCGGCAAAGGCGATCTCCCACATCATCTCGATGATATCGAGCCGGTCCTCTTCGGACAGCGCCTTTTTCAGCTTCGAGGTGAAGCTGTAGATATCGACGGCATCGCGCTCGCTGCGCTCGGCCGCGACGACAAGTTCGTGAAGCTGGTCGTCGGACAGGCCGTAGCGATCCTTCAGAACGGACTGCAAGCGCTCGGTCTCGGCCTCCTCGACATAACCGTCGATGGTGCTGGCATGGACGAGCAGCGCCGCGGCGGCCAGCCGCGTATCGTCAACCCTTTCGGTCTCCTCCCGCGCGCTGTCGCCGGACATCAGGTTGTCCAGCACCTGTCCCAGTGTCTTGATCATTTGGCCTCGCTTGTTGACGGTTGCGCTGCGCCAGCCCTACGGCGATATCGGCAATATCAGCGATAGCGCACGAAGCAAGAACCGGGCCGGCGCGGCATGGGCGGCTTCGGCTGCGATCTTCATCGTGAAATGGGCCTCATCACCAGACATTTAAAGCAGCCCAGCCGCCGAGGCGCTTTAAGGGGCGCTTAACGCTTTCCCAAAGCCGGCCGGCAAATTCATGCATTGGCAATCCTTTTGCGCCATCGCTGAAAGCCGGCGCTCCGGCGCGCCAGACACAACGCATCGCGACGGCCCAGCGGACATGAACACGGACCTGAACTTCGCCAACGACGAATGGTTCTGGAAGGCCTGGTCGGAGACGATCTCGAAACGCTACGCCAAGGCGCTGCACGGGCACTACAGCAGACAGGCCGGCGCGACCATGGTGAACGACCGCTCCCTGCTCAGCAGTGAGTTTCTGGAGCAATATGCCGCGCTCGTGATGCTGCTGGAGCGGTTTCCCGCCGCGCCCGGCGCGCTGGCCGGCGCACTGGCGAACTGGCGGCCGCGGTCCTACGAGGATTACTTCCGCAGCGGCGGTCTGCGCGACGGGCAGTTCGCCATCGCGGCCTTTGCCAGCGCGCCGGCGACGGTACGCCGGCCCTTTCTGACGGCGGTGGCGCGTCTGGACGAGGAAAGCCTCGGCGCGGTCGAGGCGGTCATCAAGGTGGCGCGCCAGGGCCGGGCCGATCTGCTGCCGCGCCTGTGCCGGGAGCGGGCGCAAACGCTGCGGGCGCGCATTGACGAGGTGGCGCAGCTCGTGGCGGCGACGGGCAAGCGGGACAGCGCGCGCACGACCGGCCAACTGGCGGTATTGCAACGCCGCCCTCCGCAATCGCTGGCGCGCCCTTAAGAATTCACGCCCGGCGACATTGACAAAGCCGCCAAATGCACTGTATTCCATTCGGTGTGTGCGCAGGACGCGAGTCCGTGCGCAAAAGGCGCTGCCCGAGGCTCTCTCCAAATCGGACAACGTAAAGCCCGCGAACAACGGCTTCCCCGTAACGATCCGTTATTGCGTTCGCGGCGCCACAGGGCGCGGCAAGAGACAAGAAAGGCTTGAGCGATGTATGCGGTCATTCGCACGGGCGGCAAGCAATACCGCGTGGCCCCCGACGACATTCTGGAAATCGAAAAGATCGAAGCCGCCGAAGGCGAAGTCATTGAACTGCCCGAGGTTCTGATGATCGGCAAGGACGGCGGCGAGCCGCAGGTCGGCACGCCGGTCATTGACGGCGCGCGCGTCGCGGCAGAGGTTCTTGAGCAGGGTCGCGGCGAGAAGATCATCGTCTTCAAGAAGAAGCGCCGGAAGAATTATCGCCGCAAGCGCGGCCATCGCCAGCATCTTACGACCATCCGCGTTCTGGAGGTGCTGGAGGCCGGCCAGAAGACGAAGAAGAAGCCGGGCGAAGGCACCGGCAAAAAGAAGCCGAAGGCGAAGGAAGAGCCAGGCGAAGGCTTCGTCGGCGAAGCGCCGAAGGAGGCGAAGGGCAAGGCCGAAAAGGCCGAGGCGAAGGCCGAAACCGGCAAAGGCAAGAAGAAGGCGGCGGCCAAGGAGGCCGCTGGCGGCTTCCAGAAGCTCGACGCGCCGCAGGGCGAGCCGGACAACCTCAAGACGCTTCCTGGCGTCGGTCCGAAACTGGCTGAAAAGCTGAACGAATATGGTATCTTCCATTTCAGCCAGCTTGCCGCGATGAGCGAGGCGGATGTGGAGGAGATGGATGCCGCGCTGAACCTGCGCGGGCGCGCCACCCGCGACGACTGGGTCGGGCAGGCCAAGCAGATGATCGAGGGCGAAAACGACTGAGGCGGCAGCCGGGTGTCGGCTGAAAACGCCCAGACGCGACGAAACGAGAGAAACCGATGGCACACAAAAAGGCAGGCGGTTCGTCCCGCAACGGACGCGATACGATCGGACGGCGCCTCGGCGTCAAGAAGTTCGGCGGCGAGCGGGTCATTCCCGGCAACATCATCATCCGCCAGCGCGGCACCACCTGGCACCCGGGCGACGGCGTCGGTATCGGGCGCGACTTCACGATCTTCGCCGTGCGCGAGGGCCGCGTGGCGTTCCGCAACATCCGTGGCGGTCGGACAACGGTGTCGGTTCTTCCCGAAGCCGAGTGACGCGCGCGCATTGACATGTAGATAACCCGGCGTCGTTCATGTTTCCGCCGTTCCGGGGGCCGATGCTTGCGGGTAACGGTCCATAAAGGGGGGAGACATGCGACGCATTCTCATCATTCTCGGCAGCGCCGCGCTTGTGGCAGCAGGGGCGCTTTTTGTCGTTCCGGCGCTCGTCCCGGCCTCGGCGGTCAAGGATGAGCTCGCGGCCTATGTGAAACAGAACACCGGGCGGCAACTCGTCATCGCCGGTGACGGGCATTTCCAGCTTTTGCCCTCAACGGGCGTGACTTTCGAGCGCGTCCAGCTTTCCGGCCCCGAAGGCGATCCGGAGCGGCCGTTCCTGCGCGCCAAGACGGTGACCGCGGAGCTTGATCTTTTCTCGCTGGTTGGCGGCGGCGTCACCTTCAACGCGCTGACTCTGGACAACGCCATTATCGACCTGCGCACCGACGCGGCCGGCAACGTCAACTGGCAGTTCGGCGCGGCGCGCCAGCCCACTGCAGCCGTCCACGCGGCCCCGGCCATGGCGGCCCCTGCCCGGGTCGGTATCCGGCGGGTGAGCCTGCGGAATTCCGCCATCCGCTACCATGCGACGGAAGACGCCGTGACGCTGGAGATGGCGGATACGAACGTGACGCTGCGTATGCCCGCGCCTGGATCGGCGGCGACGCTGACCGGCGACTTCTCCGTGCGCGGCCGGCCGATCGAGATTGATGCAACGCTGGAGACGCCGCAGCAGCTTCAGCTGGGCCAGCGCGCGAAGCTGACCGCCGCGCTGTCGAGCGCCTTCGCCGAGCTGCGCTTCGACGGGCATGTGACGCCGGACAGGGCCCTCGCAGGCGCGCTGACGGCGAAGACAAGCCAGCCGCCGGAGCTTTTCGCCGTGGCCGGCGCGAACGCCGCGCCGATGCTGGCAAACGTCAGCATTGACAGCCAGCTCGACGCCAGCGCGGAACGGGTCCGTCTCTCCGACTTGCAGGCTGGCCTCGACGACATGACGGCGCGCGGCCAGATCGCCGTCGCGATGGATGACGGGCGGCCTGCGCTCTCTGGGCGGCTCGACTTCGACCGCTTGAACCTCGATGCCTTCCGCCTGCAGCCCGTCCCGCAGGATGCGGCCTACGCGCCCGGTTTATGGTCCGCGCATGCCGCACCGGAAGATGACGTCCGGCTTGATCTCACCGGTCTGGACGCACTTGACGCCGACCTGACGCTCGCCGCCGAAACGCTTACCCGAAAGGCGCTGACGGCACACGACTCAGCGGCCCGCGCCCGGCTCATGGACGGGACGCTCAATCTCGACCTTACGCAGCTCAAACTCTATGACGGCGGCGCAACCGGCAGCGCCGAGGTCAGCGCGCATCAGGGCGTCCCGGTCATCAGCGCCGCGCTGGACGTGCAGGACGTAGACGCCCTGCCCCTGTTCGCCGATGTGTCCGCCTTCGACTGGCTCTCGGGCAAGCTTGATGGCCGCATCCGGCTGGCGAGCGGCGGCGCGACGCTGGGCGAACTCCGCGCCCGGCTGCAGGGCGAGGCGGACATGGCGCTGCGCAACGGCGCACTGGAAGGGCTGGACCTGCCCGCCATCCTGGCGCGGCTGCAAGACGGCGATATCTCCGAAATCCGCCGCCGCGAGGGAACGGCAACGGAATTCGTGCGGCTCGACGCCACCTGGACCGTCGATGAAGGCGTCGCCAGCACAAACGATCTGCGGCTCGAAGGCCCGTTCGTAAGTGCCGACGGCGACGGCGAGGTGGATGTTCGCCGCGAACGGCTGGACCTGAAGCTGCGCCCGCGCATCACGCCGCGCGCCGGCAATGGGCAGGCTGACGCCATCGAACTGCCCATCCGCATTCAGGGCAGTTGGGAAAACCCCGCGATCCTGCCGGATGTCGAAGCGGTGCTCCAGGACCCGGAAAGAAGTCTGGGCGCGGCGAAGAACTTCGGCAAGGCAGTGGAGAAACTGACCGGCGGCGAGGTCAGCGAGGACGACTTCAAGAACGCGATTGAAGGCCTGTTCGGCCAGCAGGATTGAGCGGCCTCACCGCTGCATGCTTTCCCAGAATCTGCGCAGCTCCTGCGTGCGTTGCCGTTGGCTGCGGCGCGCGCGCCGAGCGCGGCTGCGGTTCCGCTGCGCCGAGGGAGCGCGCCATTGGCGTGAGACCGTATCGTAAGCCTGCCTCTGCCGACGCTGCTCGCGGCGCGCCTGCGCCTCCCGCGCTTCGCGAATGCGCTTCGCCCGTTCGGCGCGCAGCCGGGCGAGCCGCGCGATCTCCTCGTTTTTCTCCAGCCGGACGACCGCCGTTTCCACCTCCTGGAACAAGCTGGATATTCGCTCGGCATTGCCGCCCAGGTCGTGCCCGACATAGCGCGAGGCCGAACGCACATCGACTCGCGCGCGGTTCTGGCCGCCCTGGATGCGCATAGCCACGTCGCCAGTGATGCCGAAGAACAGCGAGCGGTCGACGGCCTCGATATAACCCGGCTGGCCGTTCTCCGGCGGCGTCGCCGAAACGACGGTCCAGCCCAGCTCATCGACGGATTCGCGGACCAGGCTGAACGTCTCCTCCGCGGAACGCTTGACAGTCAGCGGCTCAAGTGTGAGCGGGGCTTTTTCGCCGTTCGACGGCGGGATCACGGCCGCCGCCTGCATCTGCCGGGCAACTTCCGCGCGCACTCGCGCCAGTTCGCGGAAAGGCGGCGGCGCGCTTAAATCGGTCGTGGCCTCGGTGACGGCAGGCTCCAGCACGAGCTTCGGCAGCGACCAGGCCGGGCCTGCCAGCACCAGCGCCGAAGCGAAGATGGCCGCAAGCGCCCGGCGCGACCCGCGCGCCCCGTCATGCCAGATGCGCACCAGCGCGATGAGCGCAAGCGCCAGCGCAACGCCCGCGCCAACAACCGTTAACGCGAACACACGCATCGCCACGGGCGTGGCCAGCCCGGCGAACTGATGCAGCAGGATGGTCAGGATGAACAGCTGCAGCGTCAAAAGCGCGACGCGCCGGCTCCAGGTGGCCGTGCGCGACATCTGCACGAAGGTTCGCATTCCCGCTTTGATCCCTTGTCTCGGCGCGCCCCGTTTTACCCGCCCAGGGCACCGCCTTGCAAACTCAGGCTAAGCGGCGCTGACGGATAATCCGTAAACGCCTTGAACCTTTCCGTCTGCCTGGCGGAAAAGAGTGCGACGGTGGGATGGCGTTATTGTGGTGCAACCGCATCGACCTGCAACCAAACGTCAAGGGGGCGAAATTCGCTCGAAATCATCCGGCAAACGCTTGCGCAGCCGCCGCGCGCATGACACATCGTGCATAACACGGCGCGAATAGCCGCGCCGCCCCCAAATCTCATTCGAAACATGGCCGAAACCCAACAGAAAAAGACCGCCCGGAAAGAGGGCGGGCGCGAAAACCAGCGCAAGATTGTCGTGCGGCAAGCGCGTCTTGAGGACGTGCCGCAGATCGCCGCGCTCAGCCAGCGCGTTTACGCGCCCGCGCCGGGCTACAGTCAGCGCGCGATCCGCAGCCAGATCATCAATTTCCCCGAAGGCCAGTTCGTCGCGGAATACGAAGGCCAGATGGTCGGGCACTGCGCGACATTCATCATTTCAGGCGATGCGGCGCTGAACGCGCACACCTGGGCGGAGATCACCGGCGACGGGCTCGCCTCGCGCCATGACCCCGAGGGCGATTACCTCTACGGCATGGAGGTCAGCGTCGATCCGAATTACCGGAGGCTGCGCATCGGCCGGCGGCTCTATGCGATGCGCGAAAAGCTGTGCCAGGAGCTGCGGCTCAAGGGCATCGTGTTCGGCGGGCGGATGCCCGGCTATGCCCGGCGTCAGCGGACCTACCCCAACCCGGACGACTACGTGCAGGCCGTCAGCGACCGGAAAATCCGCGATACTGCGATCCGGTTTCACCTGTCCAACGGCTTCGAGCCGATCGGAGTGCTCAAGGACTACGACCCGGACGACAAGGACTCGCTTGGCTACGCCACGCACATGGTCTGGCTGAACCCCTATTACGTCGAGGCGGGAGAGAAGCCTGGCTCCGAGCAGGCCATGGCCCAGCCGGATCAGGTCCGCGTGGCGACGGTTCAGCTCCAGATGCGCGGCATCAAGGACGCCAGCGAGTTTGAGCGACAGGTCGAATATTTCGTTGATGTGGCCGCGGACTATCGCGCGGATTTCGTCCAGTTCCCCGAGCTGATGACGCTTCAGCTGCTCTCTGCCGAGCCGGAGCCGTTGCCGCCGAGCGAGGGGATCGCGCGCGTCGCCGAATACACCGACTGGTTCAAGGATTTCATGCACCGGCTGGCGATGCGCTACAACATCAACATCATCGGCGGCACGCACCCCACGCGCGATGAGGACGGCGAGATCCGCAACGCGGCCTATGTCTTCCTGCGCGATGGCTCCGTGCACCGGCAGGACAAGATCCACATCACCCCGGACGAGGCGTATTGGTGGAGCCTCAAAGGCGGCAACCGCGTCGATGTGGTGAATACGGATTGCGGGCCGATTGGCGTGCTGGTCTGCTACGACTCGGAGTTCCCGGAACTGGCGCGCCATCTCGTCAACCAGGGGGCGATGCTGCTGTTCGTGCCGTTCTGCACGGATGAGCCGCGCGGCTATCTGCGCGTGCGCTACTGCTGCCATGCCCGGGCGATCGAGAACCAGATCTATGTCATTCTCTCCGGCGTGGTCGGGAACCTGCCGAATGTGGAGAACATGGACATCCACTATGCCGAGAGCGCGATCCTGACGCCGTGCGATTTCGCCTTCGCGCGCGACGGCGTCGCCGCTGACGCCGCGCCGAACACCGAGACGATCGTGTTCGCCGATCTCAAGCTGTCGGACCTGCGCGTCGCGCGGTCGTCCGGCTCGGTCCGCAACCTGCGCGACCGCCGCTTTGATCTGTACCGCGTGGTGTGGAACATGCGGCGCTCGTGAACCGCCGCGACAGTCGCGAGCCGTTAAGGGAGGATGCCATGTATATCGCCATGAACCGCTTCAAGGTGGCCAAGGGGCGCGAGGCGGAATTCGAGGAGATGTGGATGAAGCGGGACTCGTACCTGCACGAGGTGCCCGGCTTTCTCGAATTTCATCTGCTGCGCGGACCCGAGAATGAGGATCATCGCCTCTACACCTCACATTCGATGTGGGCGTCCTACGAGGCGTTTCAGGGTTGGACGCGCTCTGAAGCCTTCCGTAAGGCGCACGCCAACGCCGGCAGCATGCCGGACGGGCTGACGCTCGGCCCGCCCGAGTTCGAGGGTTTCGAGGTGGTCGGAGAGGTGAAATCGGACGCCTGAGGGCCCGTTTGGCGCGGAAGACCAGGGCCTTAACCCTTGGCCGTTTTTTTGCCGCAAAATCTTCCCCCAAGGCGGAAAATTCTCTGGACGCAGCGTGGCATCTGCGCTACTGTTCAAACAATTCAAGTTCGCCGCAACGTTGGATGACCCATCTGGAGGGCCGGAGCAACACTCCGGTCCTCTTTCC
This sequence comes from uncultured Hyphomicrobiaceae bacterium, assembly GCA_964474225.1. Classification (GTDB taxonomy): domain Bacteria; phylum Pseudomonadota; class Alphaproteobacteria; order Rhizobiales; family Rhodomicrobiaceae; genus Dichotomicrobium. The sequence continues at coordinate 3,238 of CAYYSM010000040.1, read as the reverse complement.
GTTTGGGGCTATGCGGCGTGTTCCTGCGGCCTGCTCTTCGCCTGCCCTTCCGCGACCAGCCGCGCGGTGCCGCGCTCCGTGGTCTCGATCAGCCGACGGCGGAACGCCTCCCTCGGCAGCCCCGGCTGGATCGGCTCCAGAAACTCCATCACGATCGTGCCCGGATTGAGCCGCCAGGCATGGCGCGGCCAGTACAGCCCGGAGTTGAGCGCCAGCGGCACGCATGGGGCATCCAATTCCTCGTAGAGCATCACGACGCCCGGCTTATAATCCGGCGGGGCGCCAGGCGCACGCCGCGTGCCTTCCGGGAAGATGAACACCTGCCGCCCCTCTTCGGCGCGCGTCCGCGCCGTCCGCGCCATCTCGCGCAGCGCAACGGCCCCGCGATCGCGCCGCACCGGGATCATCCCGAGCTTGCGGGCGAACTGGCCGTAGAGCGGAATGTCCATAAGCTCCTTCTTCAAGATGACAGCCGGCTCGGGCAGATAGGCCATCGGCGCGATCGTGTCCCAGGCCGACTGGTGTTTCGACGCGACAATGTAGCCGCCCTCGGGCAGCCGCTCCAGCCCGCGCACCTCCATGCGCACGCCGGCGATCCAGCGCAGCAGCGCGATGATGGTCCGCGTGTGCAGCTTCCACGCCCACATCACCCAGCCGCGCGGCGCGAAAAACAGCGGCAGACCGAATAGCATGAAAAGCAGGGTCGTCAGATAGAAAGCAGCGTGAAAGGCGAGCGAGCGGATCAAGGGCGGCCTCGCACGGACAGCGGGTCGAAGCAGCCGCGCACCCCACCGCCATTCACAAGCCGCACGCCGGTGCAGCGCGCCACGCTGGCGAGGTATTTGACGAATTCGCTCGCCAGCAGCCGGACGGTCGCCGGATACGCCCACCACTCATCCAGACGCCGCCGGGCCGGGACAACGGGATAGGGGATCAGTTCGAGGTCCGGCAGCGCCCGCCGCAGTTCGACCAGCCCGCGCGGCATGTGATAGCTCGACGTGACGACAATCACCGAGCGGAAGCCACGCTGCGCCGCCCAGCGCCGGGTCTCGTCGGCGTTTTCGATGGTGTCGCGCGCGTTGCGGTCCAGGTCGATGCAGCAGTCGAACAACCGCTCGGCCTCCGGGTTGATGCGCCGGAGCATGGCGGTCGTGGTCTTCGGGTGGACGCCGGAGATGAGGAGCCGCTGCCCCCGCCCGGCGGCCAGCAGGCGCACCGCCTCTGTCACGCGCGAATCGCCGCCGGTGAGCACCACGATGGCGTCAGCCTGCACATTGCCGTTGGGCGGTCCCTTGTCGAGCTGGCTGACAAAGACGAGCAGGCCGATGCCGAACAGGATCGCCGCGGCCACCCCCGCCAGAAGCCCCCACCGCAGCACCGACATGACGGTGCCGCGCCTTGCGGGACGCAGATTCTCGGTTTGCTGTTCAGAGCGCGTTCGCATGGTGTTCCGCGTGCGCCGGATCATGCTGTTCATCGCCGGTGCGGGCCGCAAACCTGCAGGCCCATGACTCCTCGATAGCGCGCATATGCGGCGAGATCACGTTGAAATTCTTTGCCCTTCGTCAGCGATTCTGCTGATCGAGGATTCGGTATACCCCGAACCTGGAGGTTATGCGGCAGATTGCGGCGACAACAACAACAACCATTGCGAGCAGTGCATAACCCAGCCAATCGAGGGTCCCGGCCCCGACAAGCCGGCGCAACTCGGCATCCGTCGCGGGAGACGCGCCGAAAAGCGACGGCAGCAGCGGAAACACCAGAAACACCAGCGCCGCCAGGCCGGCCCCCGCCGCGCCCGCCAGTATCCCCAGCGTCTGAAAATGCTTCTCGAACTGCTGCGCGATAAAGCGGTCGCGCGCGCCGACGAAATGCAGCACCTCGACGATTTCCCGGTTCGAGGCCATCGCGCTGCGCGTCGCCGAGACGATGATCGCCACGGTCGCCAGCGCAACCAGCGCAATGACGCCTAGGCCAGCCACCGCGAGTGTGCTCGTCAGGCTGCGGATCTGCGCCTGCCAGCGGCTGTGATCGTCCAGCATCGCGCCCTCGAACTCGCCCTGCAGCGCCACGCCCAGCGTGGGCAGATCGGGCGGGTTTTCCCGGTCGAGCTGAACGGCGATCAGCCGGGGCAGCGGCAGCGACTCCAGCCCCTCAACCTTTCCCAGCCAAGGCTCGACGAGCGCACTGGTCTCCGGCTGGGACAAGACCCGCACGTCGGCAATGCCGATCTGCTTGGAGAGGAAATCGCTGATCTCGGAGAGCTTCGCCTCGGTCTGGGCCGGATCGTCGGCCGGGCGCACCTGCACGGTCACTTCGCTGGCGACATCCTGCAGCCAGGCCGAAGCCGACTGATTGATGAGGTATACCACCCCCGTCGTCAGGCTGGCGAGGAATGCCATGATCGTGATGACCACCACCAGCGAACGGCCTGTGACCGAGCGCGGCGGCACGATCGGCGAATTGCGCAGCGCGATCTTGGGCACCGCCAGCGGCTGCTCGCGGATCACGGCGGGGAGATTGCGCATGGTGTCGATGCTCATGGCCTAGCCGACGATCTGCACGGTGCCGCGCTCAAGCTGGAGGCGCGGGGCACCGAATTGCCGCATGAGTTGATAATCGTGTGTCGCGATGATGACGGACGTGCCCAGCCGGTTGAGTTCGACGAAAAGGCGCAGCAGCCGGCGGGCCATTTGCGGGTCAACGTTACCTGTCGGCTCGTCCGCGAGCAAGAGTTCGGGCTTGCCGATGACCGCACGGGCGATCGCCGCGCGCTGCTTTTCGCCGCCCGACAGGACAGGCGGATAGGCATCCATCCGGTTGCCCAGCCCCACCCATTTCAGCAGCTCCGTGACATCGTCGCGGTATTCAGACGGCTTGCGCCCGTGAACGCGCAGCGGCAGCGAGATGTTCTCCCAGGTCGTCATGTGGTCGAGCAGGCGGAAGTCCTGAAACACGATGCCGATGCGCCGGCGCGTCCTCGCGCGGTCTTCGGGTTCGAGATTGCTCGTGTTCTTGCCGAACAGATGGACCGAGCCGCGCGACGGCTTGAGCGACATGAACAGAAGCCTTAGCAGGGTCGACTTGCCCGCGCCGGACGGCCCCGCCAGGAAATAAAAGGAGCCGGGCAGCAGGTGGAAGCTCACGTCCCGCAATACCTCTTCGCCCTCGTCGTAACGCAACGCGACGTTCTCGAAGCGGATCACGGCTCACTCCCGCTGGTTGATGGGTGGGGGAT
>CAYYSM010000039.1:0-12706 GCA_964474225.1 uncultured Hyphomicrobiaceae bacterium | reverse complement strand
GTTTTTCTGCTCCGCCGAGGGTACAGCGCGTGCAGAGCATAATCATCAGGACGGAGGGGAAATCAGATCTCGCCATCGCCGCCTACGATTTGAGCACCCAGCGGAGGACTTCAAAAGCCTCGGCGTATCCCCCCTCAATTTGGGTGCCGCGCATCCGGGACTGACTCCAAATAAACTCGCCATCTAAATACGAACGGTGCATCTGGCTTTCGTAACATCGAAGCGCTTCTACTTTTCTGGCAATATGATGCTCTTTCAACACGATAAAGCAGCGAGTCTCAAAGACGATGTTGTTCCATGGTTCTTCGTATCCAAGAATGGTGTGACGTTTGAAAGCTCTTAACCCTTCAGCCGCAATCGTTTGGTGGTCCTGATGGATATCGTGTGGGGATGGGATTAGGACCAAATCGGGACGGATGTCCCGGCGTAAATCGATCAACTCTTGCAAGATAGCCTGACGATGCTCGGGGAAGTGGCGCAACGGAAAATTGCGAATGATCAACCTTTCCGGCGGGATGTCCAGAACTTGGGTTGCCTTCTTGACCTCGATCTCTAGGACGTTGTCTGGGAACTCGGGACGGACAGAGGTACGGGCGGTAGAGAAAGCGACATAGTAAACTTCTTTGCCTTCCTCGACGAAACGGGCAATGACGCCACCACATCCAATCTCGCCATCGTCTGTGTGGGGAGCGAGTACGAGTATTTTGTTAAACGATGTCATTTTCCATCTTCTTTGCTACGAAGAAAAATAGCGACGTAAAACGTCGACAATTCGTGCAGCAGCATTTCCATCCCATAACTCTGGAGTACTTCCAACCAGTACGTCTCCATCAAGAATCTGTCGGGTCTCTCTTATAATCCGGGCCGACTCAGTGCCGATGACTAAGTTAGTCCCTTCTGTAACCGTTACCGGCCTTTCCGTGTTCTCTCTTAGCGTCAAGCAAGGTATTCCCAACATAGTGGTTTCTTCTTGAATGCCTCCCGAATCGGTCAAAACCAACTTAGCATGCATCATCAGGTCCAAGAAAGCGAGATAACCTAGAGGTTCTATAATTTGAAGATTGGAGGCCGCTTTCAGCTTCTCCTCAAAGCCAAATTCCTCAATCCTATGGATAGTACGGGGATGGGCTGGAAATAGGATTGGTATTTCTCGCTGTATAGTCACCAGTGCATCAAGAATGCCCTCAAATGCATGCGGTACATCCACATTCGAAGGACGATGAAGGGTCAACAATGCATATTGCTGCGGTCTTAATCCGAGTTTTGATGGTGTGTTCAACTTCTTGGCCTTCGAGCGATATTTCTCCAATGTATCTATCATCACATTCCCTACAAAGAAGATCTTTTTCTTGGCTATTCCCTCATCTTGAAGATTCTTGCCAGCATCGCGCGATGTGGTAAACAACAAGTCAGCGAGCGCATCGGTGACGATCCGATTGATCTCCTCCGGCATAGTGCGGTCAGAACTGCGCAGACCGGCTTCGACGTGCGCTACTGGAATATCTAGCTTGGCGCTGGTGATCGCGGCGGCCAGTGTCGAATTGACGTCACCTACAACGATGACGATATCAGGTTGTCTCTCAAGAAGCATCGGTTCAAGAGCCAGCATAGCTTTGGCAGTCTGTTCAGCGTGTGAACCAGAGCCGATGCCCAAATAGACATCAGGCTTTGGTATATTCAGCTCCTCGAAGAAGATCTGAGACATCTTCTCATCATAATGTTGGCCTGTGTGAATCAGTGTTTGTTCAATGTCTGAGAACAGATTCATATTCTCAATTAGTGGGGCTATTTTCATCAAGTTCGGCCGTGCACCCACAATGTTGACCACTCGCATATTTCCTCCCATCATCAACTCTTTAGTACCTGGTATAAATCGCGGATCCGTTGAGCATCATGTTGCCATTTGTACTGCTGAATGACTGCTTGATAACCCTTCTGGCCGAGGTTGTAGCGCAATATGGGATCTCTCAGCTGGAGCGCACAATCGGCAAAATCGGAGGGGTTCTCGGATTCAAAGATTAACCCGCAACCGGTTTCGCGCACCACACGCGCTAGGGGGATGGCGGTGCTCACGATGACCGGCCTTTTCATATACATGTATTGGAAAAGCTTATGCGGCATCGTAGCGTTCGTATGTGGATTCGCGACGTGAGGTACGAGGCATACGTCACTTGCTGCCATATATGCATATACCTTGGCAAAAGGCTGCCGCCCCTCAAAGAGCACAAATGGTCGAACGTCAAGTCGGTGCGCCATTTGCTCAAGCGTTGGACGGCTGGGTCCGTCTCCCACGATGACCAATCTTGCTGTTGGGATTTCTCTGAGGATCTCAGGCATTCCCCTGATACACGTATCCAGACCGCGATGAGCGCCAAAGCTCCCCACGTATAGAAGGATCAGTTCGGAATCTGGAAGATCAATAGCTTGAGCATCGTAGTCTTTAGTTGCAGTGATGTCCTCCGTGTTCCCAACGACGACGATCCTGTCGGACGTGGCGCCTAACTCCTCGATTCGTTGAGCTGCTTCCTCGACAACTGTGATCACGAAATCACACCGAGGCACTACACGCCGTTCATACTGTTCAAAGCGTTCCGGATTGAACGCGAGCCACTCTAGCGGATTAAGCCCAGCCTCAGCTCGGCGAATTCGGACCCAGGCCGGATAATTCTCGTGCAGATCGGCAACTACAGGCAGGCCAAACTGCTTCGCAACTCGTAGCGTTGGCCCAACGAAGGGTAGGTCGTGAACGTGAAGGACGTCAGGTGTTTCCTCTTGAACGATGCGCTTGATCTTATGTTCCCAGAGAGGGCTCCGCAAAAACATAAATAGTGTCGCCGTATTGATCACTTGTAACCAGCGTGACAATCTTGGTAACCGGAGGATCTTAATCCCCTCCGATCTTCCACTTCTATCGCGATTCTTTCGGTTCTCACAGACTAAGGTGATTTGATGACCATCCGCCAATAATGCGCGTGCTTCTTTTTCCACACGAATATCAGGCGGAAAGTCGTGACTGATGAGTAACATCAAGATTTTCATAGATAATCTAGGCCTATATCAAGTAGGTCTCCAGCTTGCCCACAAGCTGGTCATATCGGAACTGTTGTCGAAAAACCTCGTTGGGGGGCGGTACATAGGCAGGGTTTCGGTTCCAAAGATCGAACAACTCAAGTAATCCTCGTTTCTGAGTTTCAAGATCGGTAAGCAAGGCTATGAAGCCAAGTTTGCCAGAACGCATCAGCTGGGTTAGTTCACCTTCAGTAGTAAGGGCGTAAATAGGTCGGTGCAAGGCGATATATTCATACACCTTGCCAGAAACCAAGTATGGGAAGATTGGAGCGTTGACAAGCAGAAGCGCGAAGGCGTTGCCCGCCACTCGGAGCGCTTGCTTGGGCGCGACATAATCGTTGATTTGAAGTATGCCTCGTTCCACCAAGGACTCAGCCAATGGGCGAACGCTGGGTGGGAAATACCCATAAGTCGCCAACTCGAAGGAACGGGCAAATTCGATATTTTCGTCAACAAGCTCCTGCAGCACTGGCAAGAATTCTCGCATCACCTGGTCACGCCCTACACCCAGGTTGCCGATGTACACCATACGCATCTTGTCTCGATCTGGTTTAAAGTCTATATCGTGATACCGGTCAGGGTCAAATCCATTGCTGATAGTGACGAACTGCGCATGGCTGCTAGTTTTGCGCTCAAATCTCTCTCGGAGTGTATCCGTGACCGTTGTAACGACGTCGGCTTTTGCAAGGGCGTAACGCTCACAGGCCTCCGAAACCTGTTTCTGCCATTTGAATAAAAAATAGTCGCTATATGGAGCGCAAAGATGATCGTTCCACGGATCTCTAAAATCTTGAATTAGGTTGATGTGAGGAGCACGGGCCTTCAGACGCGCACCCCAATAGTTTGCCATGAAAGGTGCCCCTGTGCAAATCACGTTGGTGATACTCTCCTTCTCGATCAATCGAGTCGCATAAGGCAGAAGTGATAGACCCCAATACTGAGCCTCATCGACGAAATAGATCAGCTTTCGTAGCAACTTGGCACCCTTACGAAGCAATCTTTCAAAGAGTGTCTTGGTACGGAACAAGAATAAGTTATGAGGCGCCCACGAGGGGATGCGATGGACAATAATGTTTGGATGTTCTGTACTGCTTAACCACGTGTCGGGCATATCAACACGCCAGTCAACAGTTATCACGTGTACCCGGTATCCTTTCTGTGCCAGGTGCTTGGCAAACATCGTCATCCGCTTGACGCGCATACCGCCAAGGGGAGGGAATTTGAAGGCGATGATTAGGATGGTTCGCAAGGAACTGGACTTTAACTCATTCATAGGACGTGATATCTACAAATCGCCGCTTCTTAAACTTAAACACTATTTTGCAAGATAGGCCTTTCAGTCTGCCCCAAGGATTTCGCCAATAGCGTGTCTTCGGCAGAGCCCAGCCCTCCATGAATTCATGGGTGATATATTCGAAACCCATCGTACAAGTCAAGCGACAAAAAGTAGCAGGGTCCCAGGCCTGAATATGATGATGTTTCTTGTCATAGCTTATTTTCATTGACCGCGAGATCGACTTGAAGTTCTTTCGTAAGTCCGCCATTGTTGTAAGAATATAACGTGGCGTCATAATATTTGGAAGCGAGATGATCAGAAATCCACCCGGCCGCAGAACTCGATTGCATTCCCTAAGGTATATACCCGGATTGTGGGTGTGTTCGATTACCTCGGCGCTCACCACGACTTCATACTTCTCAGATGGGATATCTTGAATCTGCGTTGTAGAAAATGATAGATCTTCTCTTTTCCCTATGAAATCCCGAGCAATTTCTATCGAAAAAGCATCTGGATCAACCCCGTCTACGCAACATTGTCTTTCATTGTGCATCATCTCGGAGAAGATCCCCCATCCGCAGCCGTAGTCCAGTACATAGCTATGCATTGGAATGTGGGATAACATGACGGTGTGTCTGTCAAAGGACCTACGAACTGACTGGCGATACCACTCAATGAATTCCCTGGTCTCTTCGTAGCTCTTGGCTTCTTGATATGGGTAGTAGATTTTGCTCTCTTTATTCAAAGTGGCTGCTCCTATCTGAAGACAAAAGTCTTTTCTTGCCCTTCACATATAGACAAAACAGCCCTTCTCGCTCCTGTTTGGACACAAATCCAAGAAACCACAGCAACACTGGGTATAGGCATAGTAGTACCGCCTTTATCCAGATGGAAAGCCAAATTGAGTCGATAGGGATAATTCGACTCATAGCGAAAATGCTAAAGGCAGTAACCGTTAGGATGGCGAGACGCTTGTACTCATAGATAATTGGATGTACTCTTTGAGATATATAGAATGCGAGTATGCCTATGATGCTATATCCGATCACAGTAGCCCAAGCCGCGGCGATATATCCGACACGCGGCAAGAAGAACAGATTGGCAGCGACACTAACACCTCCTCCGAGTAGGTTCAAAACTGGTTCCCAATACGTTTTCTTTGCGTAGTTTATGCCCTGGCGAGTGATCCAGTTGAAAACTCGAATAACCGAACTTAATGCTATCCAAGGAACTACCACATGAGCAGTGTGATAGCTCGGTTGAGCCAGGATGCAAATAATCTCTTGAGACAGTACAGCCACAGCCAAGCCGACAAAGGTGGTCACTAACAAGAAATAGGTGATAATCGGAGCAACAATGGCAGGGGCTTCTTCATTCTGGTCCTGGAAAATGCGATAGTAGAAAGGTGACCAGGCAGAGTTGATAGCTGAGCCTAACATAGACACCATATTGCCTAGCTGATAACCCAATGAGTAGACACCGATATCTCCCATTCCCAAGTACTGCTGCATGATAAGGCGGTCTGAAAGTCTAAGTATCCATCCAAGAACGCCTGAGGGCACCAGCGGTAAGCCAAACTTGAGCCCAGCAAGCGCAATGCGCGGCTGGAAATGTAGCTCCGCGTAGTGCAGGAACAACAGAGTCGATGCTCCCGCAGTGAGGATATAGACTATAAGTTGTGAAAATAGGGCCCCCATTGCACCCAAGCGAAGCCTGGCTACAAACAAGATAGAAAACAATGCTATAAGAAGACTAGTTCCAACGTTGAACAAGACGAATCTTCTTGCGTTTTCCCTTGCTCGAAAGAACACGAGCGGGAGCAGACGAAGGGCCTCAAAACAGCCAATCAGTATGGCTATCCTAAGGTGTTGGATACCCATCTCGGGGAACGCGTAATGCCTTATCATTGGTCCGACAATAAGCAAGAGAACTGGGACGCCCAATATCGATGGGAGTGATGTCATCCAGATTGTGCCAACGGTGACTCGCTTTTTTTCCTCTACGGAAGTCTCGAAGTAGAAACGCATTCCAGCTGCGGGCAATCCCAGAGGTAGAACACTCACCAAGATACTAATCAAAGATGAGGCGACAGAAAGAGAGCCATATGCCGCAGTTGTGAGATACTTAGTGTATATTGGAACCAGCAGAAAGGAAATGCCTTTGCTTAGAAGTGGACCGAGACCGTATATGAGGGACTGCTTCGTTAGGTGACGGAGGCGCTCAAAAGTTGTCTCTTCCATTAGTTCAGAAATGACTCTCGCCCAAAGAAATTGTTCATATACTCACGATGTTTCATTTTGCGCACCCGGTCGACGGCTTTCAAGAAATCGGAGCGATTGGAAATGAAGACATCATTGTATCGAGACTGAATGCTTAGATTAGGGAATCTCGCCGCTGAGCCCACAGGAAAAGTAAAGAAAACGGTCCGAAATCCCATATGAATGCGCTCAAATCCTATCGAAGACAATGTTGTGACCCCCAAACCTACACGGTCGAACAGCAAGAAGGAGATATTGGAATCGGATAAGTCTACCTCCACTTGGTTACCCTTCAAGGCTTCAATGAATTGATGTTCGCCCGTCTTGTGTAGATGTCTGCGTTCAAGAGGATGCGGGAAGATCACAAGTCTAGTATTTGCAGCCCGCTTCACCCATTCTAGCATAACTGATAGCAGTTCAGTTTCTCTTTTGACGTAATCTTGTGCTACATCTGGATGTAACAAGCCTAATTTATTTCGAAGCCAGAATCCCTGAGTATAGACTCCTACAGTGTTATGGTGCTCATTGATTACCATTCCATCATAATGCTCGACCATCAAGTGAATCGTTTCTGGTGCCCAGAATTCATATGTAGCTGGTTCTTCCAGAGGTTGATAGTAATCAGCCTCATCACACTGATATGCTGTCGCCATCTTCAAGGAGTCGCCTACCAAGACTCGGTTGTAGAAACTCAACGGAGTCATAGATGCAATCAAGCTAACACGAATACCATGTTCTTTCAAGTAACCTGCGATGAATGGGGATTCAATGCTCGAAATTCGAAAGAGATATATAGTTTTCTCGGTCTTACTCATAGAAACAAAACCCAATGTCGAAAAGCAGTATCGTGTTATCCACACGAAGGAGGACGTCAAGCGAGACTGCCGATCGAATGTGGCCAGAAGGATAATCAACAGCAGATGAATCATAGTCCTTGCCGCTGAAAACCAGTCAGGCAAGGGACGTAGTTTTCTTTCGCGTGAGATACCGATAAATTCTACATCGCCTATTATATGTTTGAGGTAAGCTATGCGCTTGACTTGGCTTTTTGAATCCCTATCGAAGAATATAACCCCACTGATGTCTTCCGGCTTATGCCAAGCCGCTTTCACCAACTCAATACTTAACTGCCCATATCTTGCCAAGTTAACTAAAAGTGTGGCCAACCGGCTGCGACGTGTGATGGTGCGGGATTGGTTGATTACAGGCCGTAGACTAAGGCAGCGCTCAATCCTTCCTGCGTAATTTTCGGAGATGACCCGAATGAATCGTCGTTCCAGCTTCGTAAGATTCATCCCGTTTTCTTCCTTGATACTGATGGTTCAATGCATATATTGACTTGGGTGACATCATCTACCATAAGACTGCGTTTCATAGAAATTGAAACTAGATGCCAGTCCAACGGAGTTCCTTTTCGAATATCTTGACTGGCGTGCTGCCCCCGTATTCTCTCGATGTATTTGGTATGCAGTCCATAGCCAGGCCGGATCGAGCATACGTTCTCCTCCGTAAACTCCTCACCAGCCTCCATATCCTTGACCACAAACAGCGAGCGCCTGAAGACACGGCTCTCTTGTTGTTTCTCGGTGACCTCATAGCTCATCTCACCCAGCGCCTTTTCCGCCACGCGGATCGCCTCGACCATCGCCTTGAACTCCTGCGGCTCCAACGAGAATGCGCTATCTGGCCCAGGCTCATCTCGCGAGAGCGTGAAGTGCTTCTCCACAATGCAAGCGCCCAGCGCCACTGCCGCTACTGGCACGGCGATACCTAACGTGTGGTCCGAGAGGCCCGTAGGAACGTCGAAGGCCTGGGCCAAATGCGGAATCGTGCGCAAGTTCATCTCCTCTGGGGGAGCAGGATAGGCGCTGGTACATTTGAGCAGCGCCAATTGCTCACAACCGGCATCGCGCAATGTCTGTACTGCCTCATCGATCTCTGCTAAGGTTGCCATCCCCGTCGACATAATCACCGGCTTACCCGTCTGGGCAATCTTGCGCAGCAAGGGTAAATCCACTATCTCAAATGATGCAATCTTATAAACAGGGACATCTAACTCTGCTAAGAAATCAACGGCGGTAGCATCGTAGGCTGTAGAGAAAAAACCCAGCCCTAAATCGTTAGCAACCTTCTTTAGCTTCGGCTGCCATTCCCAGGGCATATAGGCCTCTTCGTAGAGATCATAGAGCGTGCGTCCCTCCCATAAGGTGCCTTCGATTCGGAAATACTCATTATAACAATCAATCGTCAGCGTATCCGGCGTGTAGGTCTGGACTTTGATAGCATCCGCACCCGATGCTTTGGCAGCCCTGATGATCTCTACCGCTCGATCAAAATCCTGGTTGTGATTCGCTGACATTTCAGCGATGATATAGACAGGATTCCCCAATCCTATTTGCCGATTGCTAACCTTCATTGGAAATTTCCCTTTTTCTTTTCTGAACGATAAACATATTCTAAACAAGCTTGATCTGCCACCGTTGTTTTCCGAAGAAATTCAAATCCTGCTTGCATAAATATCCTTTGTGAGGCCTTATTTTCCGGCTTGATGTAAGCGTTCAAAGGTATTTCACTCGCTTGTTTTTCCTGAAAGTATCTAATGCCTTCCTGAAGCACAGGCAAAGATAGCCTTTTCCCCCGAAACGCTGGTTCTAAAGATATCGAAATCGTCCTATCGGAATCAATACGGACTTGACCAATGGGGTGCCACCTCTCTTGATGTCCTTCTCGCAGCTCTATAATCATCAGCCAGGTCTCAGGATCGTTGATAACGCGCTTAAACCAAGCACGGTGTGTTTCCCAGGGGATGGGTTTAGAATGAAAGCTCATTTGACGTGTCAATGGGTCATTCGCCCATTCAAAAAGTAATCGCATGTCGTTCGTATTGGCCAAGCGAGCGCGAAAGGATGGCTTGTGCAACAGTTGAGTAATGACACGCTCACCACCCGCACCGTCTATCAACATCCTTCCTCGTTGAGACATAATATCACGGCGATTATGAGAGTGAGCTATTTTCTGTAAAGCATCTGATAGCATAGATACTGAAGCGTTCAAATGCCATCCCAGGTTGTGTACAATCTCAGATTTAGCCAAACCCTCTGCAATCCCTCGCTGATTCTCTGCCAATATCAGAACCAGATTAGGTAGTCCCATAAATGCTATTTCCCAACATGTTGATCCACCTGCAGTTATCGCTACATCGGCCCAAGCCATCAGATCGGGCATATTGGAAACATTATGCACAACTCGAATCTTGTCCCCTGAATTCTGGGCGACGAAGGCAAGTTCTTCATAGTGTGGATTACTGGCGCCTACGACAACGATGGTTTCAAGCCCATTGACATCTACCTGTTGTAGCGCGCGAATGACCTTGAGTGTCTGATTATCTGGATCGCCGCCGCCCAACGTGACCAATACCTTACGAGCTACATCAGGAATTTCTCGCTCCCACTCGCGCCAGGGCCAGAACTCGCGCCGTAGTAGCACATAATCCGTGCCCAGCAGCAAGCGCGTATCCGGCTCACACGAGTAGTCCAACTGAGCGGCGTGGATGTTCTGGTTCAGTATCACATCGGCGTCGTAGTGATCCAGATGCGCCATATCATCGATCACCAGCAATGGATGACCGGCCACTTTGATCCGTCGCTGATAGGCGGGATCAAAGTGGTAACCATCCAGCACAACCCAGGCATCGGGATGCGCCGCCAGCACCTGCGAGGCAGCGTCCCACTCATCAGGATCAGGGTAGGTCTTCTCCAATTCAACGGTCTGGCAGCCTTCATTCCGAAGCCGTTGGAGCAATCCCTCGCTATTACAAGCCGTGATAAAGATAGCCTCTCCGCCTTGCGCTTGCCACGCTTGGGCTAATGCTAAACAGCGCATCAGATGACCCGTGCCCATTTGAGCATTAGCATCGGCGCGGATGAATAATGCCTTGTCAGTTGATGTCATCCAATTACCTTTTGGTGTACATCGCGATTGATCTCCAACCACGTTGGATGTTGGGCCAACGTAGTAAGAACCTCATGCCAAGAAAACTGATCGTGCCCAAAATGCTCGTAAATGCAGCGCACAAAGGTCAAATCCTCCGGCGTATCCACGGTCCAGCGCATATAAGAGAGGTCTTCATCATTTATAACGCCATAGGTCTTAAATAACTTAGGATGATGCCAAATATAAGGTGTAACGTGTTCACGCCAAGCCGGGTTTTTATCTTCACGCCACGCCCACGCTAAGGCCTCGAAACTCATGACCTCTGTATCCAACCCCCGGGGAAATGTGCGCTCCGGTGCCATGTTGCTGGCATAGTCGATCTCCGGTTGCTGTTCCAAGAATTCCCGTACTACTCGATCCACAACCTCCGGTTCAATGAGCGGACAATCAGACGTAACGCGGACTACAACATCGGCTTGGTACTCCTGAGCCGCGCGATAGTACCGATCTAACACATCCGCTTCGCTGCCTCGGAAACAGGGCCAATTACGCTCCTGACACAGCGCTACAATGGCGTCATCGGTTGATTTAATGGTCGTTGCGACTACCATATCGTCAAGTGTCTGAGCGCGCAAGAGGCGATGCATATCCCGCGCTAACATCGGCTCCCCGGCTAAATCCAACAACACTTTGCCCGGCAAACGGGTGCTGCCCATCCGGGCCTGAACAATAGCGACGACCTTGACTTCTCTTCTACTCATTTCTCTTTCTCAACAAGAACATAGCGTCTACGTTATCGTTATCCAAGTACTCCAGGTACCTTTCCTTGACCAATTCCAGTTCCCCAAATTGATCACAATATAGTTCTCCAAAGTCAGCCTTCCATAATATATTTTCGTGACCTCTGTACGGAATTTCCGTATACTTGTCCGCGTAATACTCAAATCCCCAGACATACTCCTTCGCGCATCTGTAGACCTCTCCCATGACCAAGCCGATATCAGTAGGAGCTATATGAATGAGCACCCCCGAAGTGAAAACTAGATCAAAATACTCATTTCTGTATGGAATATCAAACGCTGACCCTCTAATAATATTAATATGCTCCACTCTCGACTTCGAGAGCTCGACTGCATAATCTTGCAACTCAATACCCCACAAATCGCTGAACCCCATCTTTTGAAGGCATAACAACTGGTTGCCAATATTCGAGCCCACCTCAAGGATTCTAATAGATCGATCTAAATCTCCAACAAATTCTCGATTCAATTTCGCCCTAGACACTCCATACTTCCCTCGATAAGAAGATTCCATCTCTTCTAAAGAGAGTGCATTTCTATCTGTATATTCCTTGCCAAATCGACCAGCCCAGTTTTCCATTTGTTCGGTAGCCTTTGACATCTTTACCCCCCTAAATTTTTGCAATGTAAAATTCTAATACTCGATCATTTTGGATCTCAATCCGATCGACAGCTTGTTATCACTTTAGCAACTGCCTTAACTACATCATTAACATCTTTATCGCTCATCCGGGGAAACATCGGCAGCGTAATCAGCCGCTCGTAGGCAGCTTCAGCCACAGGACATAGGCCTGGCCCGGTACCAAAGCGCTCGCGGTAGAAAGGATGAAGATGTACCGGAATATAATGCACGTTGACGCCGATCCCCTCGGCGACCAGTGCGGCGAAGACCTGCGCCCGATTTACACTGAGTTGCGCCAGGCCAAGCCGGATCATATAGAGATGATAGGCATGGGAGACGTCCTCGCATACGCCAAGTGGCTCTATGGCAGAGAACTCGGCAAAAGCTTCATCATAACGTTGCGCAATTTCCTGGCGGCGCTTCACCCATCCAGGCAACTTACGCAACTGGCTTAGCCCCAGCCCACACTGCACATCGGTCAGGCGATAGTTGTACCCCAGATCCACCATCTCGTAAAACCAGGAGCCTTGTTCCTCCCGCTGGCGATGATCCGTGGTAATCCCGTGGTTACGAAAAACCCGCATCCGTTGTGCTAACTCGGCATCATCCGTGGTGATCATGCCGCCTTCGCCCGTCGTGATATGTTTCACCGGATGAAAGCTGAACGTACTCAGATCAGCTAAGGAACCGACAGGGCGGCCTTTGTAGCTACCGCCAACAGCGTGACAGGCATCGGCGGCCAAGATCA
>CAYYSM010000038.1:4621-13037 GCA_964474225.1 uncultured Hyphomicrobiaceae bacterium | reverse complement strand
CGCCGCGGTAATGATGCCGAGCGTGCCTTCCGAGCCGATGAACAGGTCGCGCAGATCATAGCCCGTGTTGTCCTTGCGCAGACCCCGAAGCCCGTTCCAGACGCGGCCGTCCGCGAGCACGACCTCAAGGCCGAGCGTCAGCGCGCGGGCATTGCCATATGCGAGCACCTTGATGCCGCCCGCGTTGGTCGCGAGATTGCCGCCGATCTGGCAGGAGCCTTCGGCCGACAGGCTGAGCGGGAACAGCCGGTCGACCTCGCCCGCGGCTTCCTGCGCCTGCGCCAGGGTCGCGCCGGCCTCGATGGTCAGCGTGTTGTTCGCCGGGTCGACTGCGCGCACGCTGTTCAGCCGCGACAGATTCAGCACGATCTCATGGCCCGCCGTCATGGGGATCTGGCCGCCCACCAGCCCGGTATTGCCGCCCTGCGGGACCACCGCGATGCCGGTTTCGTTGGCGATCTTGAGGATTTGCGCGACCTCCTCGGTGCTGCCCGGTTTGAGCAGCAGCGGCGTGCGGCCGTGATACAGGCCCCGCCATTCCTCCATGTAGGGGGCGAGGTCGGCCTGTTCGGTAATGACGTGCTGCGGTCCGACCACTTCGGTCAGGCGCGTGAGAAAATCGGGCGTGGGCGGCGTGCCGCCGGGATGATGCAACATGGATTTTTCGGATTGGTTGGGATTCGCTAGCGCGAGTTTAGCGCAAAGCTCCACCAGACCCAAATCGGGCCCGTTCAGCCGCCGTTGCGCTTGGGCGCGGCGGCACGCTCCAGCCGGTCGTTGATGGCTTCGCCCAGCCCCTCGTTCGGGATTGGCATGACCGCGATGGTGTCCGCCCGGCAATTGTCCATCGCGCGCAGATAGCCGAACAGGTTCGCCGCGGCTTCCGTCAGATCGCCGCTCTTGCTCAGATTGAGGATCGCTGCGTCCGGCGCGTCCGGGCCGAAGCCGAGCAGCACTTCGCCGGGCCGCACGGCCTCGGCATTGAGGCGCAGGCGCGCGCGTGGGGCATAGTGGCTCATCAGCCGGCCGGGCGCGGCGGGCGCATCCGGCTGGTCTTCTGGCTGCTGGAGCGCCTCATCCAGCACGTCCTCTATCTCCTCGCGCGGAATGCCGCCGGGCCGCAGCAGCGTGGGCGCGCCGCCTGTGAGTCCCACGATAGTGGACTCCAGCCCGCCCGGGCACCGCCCGCCGTTGACGATCAGGCCCTTGACATTCTGGAAATCGCCTGCGACATGCTCCGCCGTCGTGGGGCTGACCCGGCCAGATCGGTTGGCGCTCGGCGCGGCGACCGGCACGCGCGCGAAGGTGATGAGCTTCTGCGCGATCGGATGGGATGGCACCCGCAAGCCCACGGTATCCAGCCCCGCCGTCACGAGGCTGTTGATCGGCGCGCCCTCGGCCAGCGGCACCACGAGTGTGAGCGGCCCCGGCCAGAACTGCTCCGCGAGCAGCCGCGCGCGGTCATCGAACACGCCGAGCCTTTCCGCATGGTCGCGGTCCGCCACATGCACGATCAACGGGTTGAATCGCGGCCGGCCCTTTGCTTCATAGAGCCGGGCGATGGCGCGTCCGTCGGTGGCATTGACGCCGAGGCCGTACACGGTTTCGGTCGGGAATGCGACGAGGCTGCCGTCGCGCAGGAAGCTGGCGGCAAGGGCAATATTCTCGTCGCTTGGCGACAAAACTTGCAAATTCCGTCCCTGATCGAAAAGGTGCTTTCGCATATCGGTCGCAGATAATGGCTGATCAAGAAGAAACGAAGACGGCCGGAGGCTGATAGGAGCGTCCCCTCATGTCAAGCTACGCTCAGTAAGGTCGCTTCCAACTGTCGCGCAAAAGACACTTTCCA
The DNA here is from genome assembly GCA_964474225.1 of uncultured Hyphomicrobiaceae bacterium. Lineage (GTDB taxonomy): Bacteria > Pseudomonadota > Alphaproteobacteria > Rhizobiales > Rhodomicrobiaceae > Dichotomicrobium. Next base: position 11,188 of record CAYYSM010000038.1, on the reverse strand, counting down.
GAATGAACACGGAACAATGGCTTGTCATCGCGATCCTGGCGGCCGTCGTTGCCCTCTTGATGTGGGGGCGCTGGCGCTATGATGTCGTGGCCTTCGCCGCGTTGATCGTCGCTGTCGTCGTCGGCGCGGTGCCAGCGGACAGCGCCTTCGAGGGCTTCGGCCATCCCGCGACCATCATTGTCGCGCTGGTGTTGATCATCAGCCGCGGGCTGATCAATGCGGGCGTGGTCCAGCTCATCACGCGCTACGTCATCGACGCCGGGCGGGGCCTGTCCGCGCATATCGGCATCATGGCCACCGTCGGCGCAGGGCTTTCGGCGGTCATGAACAACGTCGCCGCGCTGGCCGTGCTCATGCCGGTGGATCTGCAGGCCTCGGAGCAGGCCAAGCGCGCGCCGGGCCTCACGCTCATGCCGATCTCCTTCGCGACGCTGCTCGGAGGGCTGGTCACGCTGATCGGCACGCCGCCCAACATCATCATCGCCAATTTCCGCCAGGAGGTTACCGGCGAGCCATTCGGCATGTTCGACTTCACGCCGGTCGGCCTGGCGATTTCGCTGGTCGGTGTGGCCTTCATCGCGCTGGCGGGCTGGCGGCTGATGCCCGAGGGCCGACAGGGCCGCGAGACGCGCAAGGAAACCTTCGCGCTCGACGACTATATCGCCGAGGTTCGCGTGCCGGAGGGGGCGGAGATCATCGGCAAGCGCGTGCGCGAGCTGGACGAGGTTGTGGAAAAAACCGGCGTTGCCGTGCTCGGTCTGTTCCGCGACAAGCGGCGGATGCCCGGTATGGCGCGGCGCGCGGTCATTGCGGCGGGCGATACGCTGGTGGTCGAAGGCGGGCCGGGCGACATCGACACGTTCACCGCGCAGCTTGGCCTGAGCTATGTCGAGGGCGAAAAGCACAAAGAGCATCTGAAATCCAATGATCTTGGCTTTATCGAGGTCGTCGTGCCGGAAGGCGCGCGCATCGTCGGGCGCTCCGCCTCGGGCATGCGCCTGCTAACGCGCCAGGGCGTCGTGCTGCTGGGTGTGTCCCGGCAGGGTCGGCGCTTCGTGAAGCAGGTGCGCCGGCTGGACATCCAGCCGGGCGATATTCTGCTGCTTTACGGCCCGGTGGAGCGTCTGCCGGCGGTCGCGGACTGGCTGGGCGTGCTGCGGCTGGCTGGCGGGGAGGCGCGCCCGGTGCGCCCGCAGCAGGCGCGGCTGGCGGCAGCCATCTTCCTTGCTGCCATCGCGCTTGCCAGTCTTGAACTCTTGCCGCTACCCATCGCGCTGGGCGGGGCCTGCGTCGGCTTCGTCGCGGCCGGGATCGTGCCGCTGCGCGAGCTTTATGAGTCGATTGAATGGCCGGTGATCGTGCTGCTTGCCAGTCTGCTGCCCATCGGCGCGGCGCTGGAAAGTTCAGGGACCACCGCGTTGCTGGCGGATCAGATCGTGGGCATGTCGGCGGGGCTGTCCGCCGCGGCGATCCTGTTGGTGCTGATGATCGTCACGATCATGCTGTCTTCTGTGATGAATAATACGGCGACGGCAGTGATCGCCGCGCCGCTCGCCATCGACATCGCCGGGCGGCTGGACGTGAACGCGGATGCGTTCCTGATGGGCGTCGCGGTGGCGGCGTCGGCGTCGTTCCTCACGCCGATTGCGCACAAGAACAACACGCTCATCATGGGGCCGGGCGGCTATCGCTTCGGCGACTACTGGCGGCTGGGGCTGCCGCTGGAGGTGATCGTGCTTGTCGTGGGGCTGCCGGCGATCCTGATCGTGTGGCCGCTGTGACGGACGCGCCGGTTATCGAGCTGCGGGGCGTGCGGCATGACTTCGACGGCGTGCCGGTCCTGCGCGGGCTGAACCTGCGGCTGGCCGAGAGGCGCATCGCCATTATCGGCGACAATGGCTCGGGCAAGAGCACGCTGGCGCGGATGCTTAACGGCCTGCTGGTCCCGCGCGCGGGCGAGGTGCTGGTCGACGGCGTCTCGACCCGCAAGGACGCGAAAGCGGCGCGCGCGGACGTCGGGCTGGTGTTCCAGAACCCAGAACATCAGATTGTCATGCCCACCGTGGAGGAAGACCTCGCCTTCGGCCCGCGCAACCTGAACCTGCCGCGCGAGGAGGTCGCAGAGCGCGTCGATGACTTGCTCACGCGCTATGGTCTGGCGGACAAGCGCAATCAGCCAGCGCATCTGCTCAGCGGCGGGGAAAAGAAGCTGCTCAGCATCCTGTCGGTGGTCATCATGCGCCCGCGTACCATCGTTTTCGACGAGCCGATGACCTCGCTCGACCGGCGCAATCGCGCGCGCATCGCCCGCGTGATGGCCGACCTGCCGCAGCAGCTCATCACGATCACGCACGATCTCGATTTGATCGGGGATTATGATCGCGCCATCCTGCTCGCGGGCGGAGAGGTGGTGGCTGACGGCCCGCCGGGCGAGGTTATCGCGCGCTACGAGGAACGGGACGAGGCATGATCGCGCTTTATATTCATCGCGATAGCCCGCTGCACCGTCTGCCGCCGGGTGCGAAGCTCGGAGGGCTGGCGCTGGCGGGCGCGGGCGTGTTCTTCCTGCCGGGGCTGGCGTGGCAGGCGGGCGTGCTCGCTCTGGTGGCGCTGCTCTATCCGCTGGCTCGGTTGCCGGTGGGCGAGATCGCGCGGGCGCTTCAGCCGGTCGTCGTGCTGGTCGCCGCGATCTGCGCGTTTCAGTGGTTCGTGGCCGGGCCGCTGGCCGCCGCCGCGATCGGTCTGCGCATCATCACGCTTGTGCTGCTCGCCGCGCTGGTGACGCTGACCACGCCCTTCTCCGCCATGATCGACGCGTTCGCGCGCGCTGCCGCGCTCGCCCGGCCGCTTGGCATAAATCCGCACAAGGTGGGGCTGGCCGCCGCGCTGGCCGTGCGGTTCATTCCCGTCTTGCTGGCCGACTACCGCGAGATTCAGGCGGCGCGTCAGGCGCGCGGGGCGCGTTCGCCGGGGCTGTTCGCCGCCGGGCCGCTGCTGATAAAGACGCTGCGCATGGCCGGGACGCTGGCCGATGCGGTCGAGGCGCGCGGTTTCGAGAACCGGAGATGACGTGATGCGGGTCAACGATATCGTCTATATCGCGCTGTTTGCGGCGATCACGGCGGCGCTGGGGCTCGTGCCGCCGATCACGCTGCCGGTCATTCCGGTGCCGATTACGGCGCAGTTCCTCGGCGTGATGCTGGCGGGGTCGATTCTCGGGGCGTGGCGCGGCGGGCTGGCGCTTCTGCTGTTCATCGCGCTCGTGGCTGCCGGGCTGCCGGTGCTGTCCGGCGGACGCGGCGGCCTCGGCGTCCTGCTGTTTTCGCCGAGCGCCGGCTTCCTGCTGGCGTTCCCGATTGCGGCCTTCGTGATCGGCTGGCTGACCGAGCGGTTCTGGCGGCGGCTCGATGTCGTCCGCGCGTTTCTGATTAACGCGATCGGCGGGATTGGCGTGGTCTACGCGATCGGCATTCCGGGGGTCGCGCTGATTGGCGATCTGAGCCTGGTGCAAGCGGCGGCTGGATCGGCCTTGTTCATCCCCGGCGATGTTATCAAGGCCGTTGTTGCGGCGCTCGCGGCGGTGTTCGTGCGGCGCGGCTATCCGTTGATCGAAGGCGCGCGATCGTAATGTCCACGATCTTTACCGAGCTGGAGGCTGCGGCGGCGCGGGTGAGCGCCGATAAGACTGCGGTGATCGGCCGGGACGGCGCGCTCAGCTTCGGTGACTTGGTCCGGCGGGTGCGCGGCGTGGCGGGCGCGTTTCAGGCACTGCCGCCGGGGCCGGTCGCGCTTTCGATGACCTCGCCCAGAGACACGCTGCTTGCCTTTTTCGCCGCGGCGGCGGTCGGGCGGCCGGGCCTCGTGCTCGATCCGCAAGCCGCGCCCGACAGGATCGCGCAGGCGTTGGCGCAGGCTGAACAGGCCGCGCATCTGACTGCGCTTCCGGCCCCGGTGAAGCCGGCCGCGTTGCCCGAAGTCTCATCGGAGGCGGAATTCTATTGGGGCCTGACCTCCGGCACGACCGCCGCGCCCAAGATCTTCGCGCGCTCCCACCGCTCCTGGCTGGCGACTTTCGAGACGGCCGAAGCCGTGTTCGACTTCACCCCGGAGGATCGCGTCGCGCTGCCGGGCGATCTGAGCCATTCGCTGTTCCTGTTCGGCGCGGTCCACGCGCTGTGCCGGGGGATGACCGCGCTCCTGTGCGGCCCGTTCCGCCCGGCGCGCGTGGCGCGGGAGCTGGCGGCGCATAGGGCAAGTGTGCTCTATGCGGTCCCGGCGATGCTGGATTCGCTGATGAAGAGCCGAGAAAAGGCGTGGCGGGCGCATGTCCGGCGCATCTTCTCCAGCGGCGCGAAGCTGTCAGAAGAGATGCGCGCTGACGTAGAGGCGGCGCTGCCCGGCGTCGATCTGGTGGAGGGGTATGGGTCTTCGGAAACCAGTTATGTCAGTTATGTCAGCACGCACGCGCCCGCGCCGTCCGGTTCTGTGGGGCGGCTGTTTCCCGGCGTGGAGGTCGCGATCCGTGACGCGGAGGGGCAGCCCTGCGCGCCGGGCGAGAGCGGCACGGTCTGGGTGCGCAGTGCGATGACCTTCGCGCGCTATGTCGGCGGGCCGGAGGCGAACGCGCCAGGCGGCTGGGTCACGGCGGGCGATGCGGGCGTGCTGGCTGACGGCTTCCTCTATCTCAAGGGCCGCGTGGGCCGCATCATCAATGTCGCGGGCGTGAAGGTGCACCCCGAAGCCATCGAGCAGGCGTTGCTGGCGCACCCGGATATTGCGCGCGCGGCGGTTATCGGGCTGGACGATGCCAAACGCGGGCAGCGGCTGGCGGCCGTGGTGGTTCCGCGCAACGGGCGGGCCGACCGGGCGCGCCTGAGCGCGCATTGCCGCGCCGCGCTGGGGGCGCGCTTGACCCCGCAGAGCTTCTTCCGGGCGGATGCCCTGCCGCAGACCCGCTCGGGCAAGGTGGCCGTCGATGCGCTCCGGCAGGCGTTGATGCGCGGCGATCCGGCCTACGAGGCGCTGGAATGAGCGAGCCGGTCATCATCGCGGCGCGGCGCACGGCCATCGGCAATGTCGGCGGGATGCATCGCGCGCGCCCCGTCGAAACGCTCGGCGCGACGGCGCTCATGGCGGCGCTGGCGGACAGCGGCCTAAGCGCGGGCGACATCGGCGAAGTCATCATGGGCAATGCAGCGGGCGGGGGCGGCAACCCGGCCCGGCTGATCGGCTTGAGCGCGGGGCTGCCCGAAAGCGTGCCGGCCATCACCGTGGACCGCCAATGCGCCTCCGGGTTGGACGCGATCGTTTATGGCGCGCGGCTGATTCAGACCGGCGGGGTGGAGGCGGTCATCGCTGGGGGCGCGGAAAGCCCGTCGACCGCGCCCTGGCGGGTGGAAAAGCCCGCCTCGCTTTATCGCGGGCTGCCGCGCTTTTTCGGCGAGGCGCAGTTCGCGCCCGGCGCGGGCGGCGACCGGCAGATGATCGAGGCGGCGGAGCGAGTCGCCCGCGAATGCGGCATCAGCCGTGAGGCGCAGGACGCTTTTGCGCTGGCCAGTCACGAGCGCGCGGTGGCCTCGGCGGATTCGGGTGCGTTCGATGCGGAGATCGTGCCGGTAGGCGGCGGCGCAGAGCGCGACGAAGGTCCGAAAGCGGGCCTGAAGCCTGAGACGCTCGCCCGCGCGGCTCCGCTGCTCCCGCACGGCACCGTGACGGCCGGAAATAGCTGCCCGGTGAGCGACGGCGCTGCGGCTGTCGTGATCGTCTCCCCGGCGCTGCACGCGCGGCTGGGGCACCCGCCCGGTCTGGCCTTCCTGGATGCGGCGTCCGGCGGCGTCGATCCGGCGCGGCTCGGGCTGGGCGCGGTTCCGGCCATGGAGCGGCTGCGCGCGCGTATTGGCGCGCGCTGCGACGGCCCCGCGGCGATCGAGTTCAACGAAGCCTTCGCCTCGCAGGTGCTGGCCATGATGGAGGCGCTCGACCTTCCGATGGCCGCCACCAACCCACATGGCGGCGCGATCGCGCTCGGCCACCCCTACGGCGCAAGCGGGGCAGTGCTTGTGGTCCGCCTGTTTTCGCGGATGGTGCGTGAAGGCAACGACGGCCTCGGCGTCGCGATGCTCGCGGCGGCCGGCGGGCTGGGCGCGGCGGCGGCGTTCACGCCGGTCTGAGCCGATCAAATTAACACGCCAGAACGCAACGGTTTTTCGCGTTGTGGTTCGGCCGCGTCATCATATTCGCTTGACGTCCGGCGCGTCGGCTGCGTTTATCGTATCTATAACGCCGAGGCAAATTTCGGCGATATGTGCCGAATACATGCGTTTGCGGGCATTAGCTCGGACGCCTGCGTGACCGAGGACGGGCCATGACGTCACGCCCCAGGATACAGCGGTGGCTGTCGCGTGCTGACAGCGAGTCGCCACTGCCACACATTGTCCAGTTCGCGGACGTGCCGCGGCGGGCGCTTGGGCGCTCATTTGCCGCGCGTTAACGCGTTATCCGACCAAAATTGTATACGCACTGAGGAAACCGCGCCTTATCAACGCACAGGACGGGCCGTTTGAACGC
>CAYYSM010000038.1:0-4611 GCA_964474225.1 uncultured Hyphomicrobiaceae bacterium | reverse complement strand
GCATTTGGTGATTTGGGGTCGGGAATGGAAAATATGGCGATCGGCTGGCGCGAATGGGCATCGCTGCCCAAGCTCGGCCTGCCGGCGATCAAGGCGAAGATCGACACGGGCGCGCGCACCTCGGCGCTGCACGCCTTCAAGGTGGAATCCTTCGGGCCGGAGGAGAATCCGCGCGTGCGCTTCTGGGTGCACCCGGTCGAGGGCCGCGATGACATCGAGGTGAAATGCACCGCCAAGGTGCTGGACCGGCGGCAGGTGGTCAGCTCCAACGGCGTTTCGGAGCTGCGCTACATCATCCGCACGCCGATCCGCATTGGCGATCGTGAATGGCCGATCGAAATCTCGCTGTGCAACCGGGAGACGATGACCCACCGGATGCTGATTGGCCGAACCGCGCTGGAGTCGATCGAGGCGGTGGTCAAGCCGTGGGGCGAGTTCTACCAGGGGCATATGGACTACAAGGTCTACGACACCGTGGTCCGCCAGCCCATCGAGCACCGGCCGCTGCGCATCGCGCTGCTCACGATGGAGCCGAAGAATTACTCGAACCAGCGTTTCATCGCGGCGGCGGAGGCGCGTGAGCATGTCATCGAACCGCTGGAGACGTTGGGCTGCTACATCAACATCAATCGGATCGCTTCGGCGGTGCACTACAAGGGCAAGTCGCTGGCCGAGTTCGATGCCGTCATCCCGCGGATCGGCTCCGGCATCACTGAGTACGGCACGGCGCTGGTGCGCCAGTTCGAGCTGACTAAAGCGTTCTGCCTCAACTCCGGGCGGGCGATCAGCAATGCGCGGAACAAGCTGCTCGCGCACCAGATTATGGCCGAGAACCAGCTCCCCATGCCGGTTACCGCCTTTGCCAGCTCGCCGCACAGCACCGATGACCTGATCGACATGGTGGACGGTCCGCCGCTGGTCATCAAGTTGCTGCAGAGCACCCAAGGGCGCGGCGTGGTGCTCGCCGATACGCGCAAGGCGGCGAGTTCGCTCATCGACGCGTTCCGCAACGCGGAGGCGAATTTCCTCGTCCAGCAATTTGTCGCGGACGCGGCCGGGCAAGACATCCGCTGCATCGTGCTGGCCGACAAGGTGATCGCCGCGATGCGCCGCGTGTCCGGCACTGGCGACTTCCGCTCCAATATTCATTCCGGCGGCTCGGCCATGCCGGTGAAGATCTCGCGGGAGGAGCGCACGGTCGCGATCAAGGCGGCCAAGAAGATGGGGCTGAAATTCGCGGGCGTCGATCTGCTGCGCTCGAAGAACGGCCCGCTGATCCTTGAGGTCAATTCAAGCCCGGGGCTTCAGGGGATCGAGTCCGTGGTCGGCGAGACGATCGCCGAATCGGTGATCGAGTACATCGAGCGGAACACGTTCCACCAGCGGCCCCGGATCAAGAAAAAGACCGCGGCCTAGGCTTCTCGCACCCTGACCGTTTTCACCGGCGAGATCCGCAGTTGCGTGATCCGGTTGCGCTGGCGCTTGAGGATCTCGAACCGGAAGCCGTGGAAGTGAAACACCTGTCCCTCGTCGGGGATGGTCTCGGCCTCATGGATGACCAGCCCGGCGACGGTGGTGGCCTCCTCGTCGGGCAAGTCCCAGTCGCGCAGGCGGTTCAGGTCGCGGATCGGTACGGTCCCGTCGACGATCAGGCTGCCGTCCTGCTGCGTACGGATGCCGGTGGCCGTGACGTCCAGCTCGTCGGAAATCTCGCCGACGATCTCTTCCAGGATGTCCTCCAGCGTGACCAGCCCCATGACCTCGCCGTATTCGTCGACGACCAGGGCAAAATGCGCCTTTTTCCGCAGGAAGGCGTTGAGTTGATCCTTCAGGCTCGTCGTGTCGGGGACGAACCACGGCTCGGCGGCCACCGAGAGGATATCAATGCTGCTCATGTCGCCCTGCGCCTGCTGCACGGCGCGCAGGAGCGCCTTGGCATGGACGATCCCCACGATATTGTCCAGTTCGCCCTGCCAGATTGGCAGGCGGGTGTGCGGACTGTGCAGCACGTCTTCAACGAGTTGTTCAGGCGGCGTGTCAGCGTTGATGGTTTCCATCTTCGTGCGGTGGACCATGATGTCGGAGACCGTCAGCTCTGGCAGGTCGAGCACACCGCCAAGCATGTCGCGGTCATGCTTGACGACCCGGCCTGCGCGATGATGCAGATCGATCGCGCCGCGGATTTCCTGGTGTGGCGAGAAATGGTCCTCGGCCTGATGCCGCGTGAGGAAGGTCAGGAGCCGCGAAACCAGCACCTGCACGCCGGCGGTGATCGGCGCGGCCACACGCACCAGCACCCTCAACACAGGCGCCGCGGCAAGGGCGTATCGGTCCGCATTGCCGATGGCGTAGGTCTTCGGCATCACCTCCGCGAAGATCACCACCAGGGCGGTCATCACCAGCGTGGCATAGGCGACCCCGACTTGACCGAACAGGTTCAGGAACAAACTGGTCGCCAGGACCGAGGCCAATACGTTCACGAGATTGTTGCCCAGCAGGATTGCGCCCAGAAAACGCTCCTGATTTTCGATCAGGCGGTTGACGGCCGCCGCGCGCTTGTCGCCTTCCTGCGCGAGGGTATACATGCGGCCCCGCGACGCGGCCGTTACGGCCGTCTCGGAACCGGAGAAAAAGCCTGACATCCCCAGTAGAACGAGGATCGCGGCGGAAGTCAGAATGATTTCGAGCATCATTATCCCCGGCATTCCTCAGAAAGCAGGCGCTTGAGATCATCGATGGCGACATCGCGCGTGATGAACGCCTCGCCGATGTCGCGCGCGAGAATGAAGGTCAGCCGGCCGCCGGAGACCTTCTTGTCCTGCATCATGTGGGTGATCAGTTCGGCCGGTTCGGGGATGCCGCGCCCCGCCGCGCCCAGTTCGCCGATGGCGACCGGCAGGCCCGCCGCGCGCAGATGCGCCGTTACGCGCGCATGCCGGCCCGGTGGGCACAGGCCGAGCCGCTCCGACAGCTTGAAGGCCAGCGCCATGCCGATCGAAACCGCCTCGCCGTGCAGCAGGTCGCCGGAATACCCGGCCCAGGCTTCCAGCGCGTGGCCGAAGGTGTGGCCGAGGTTGAGCAGCGCGCGTTTGCCGGACTCGCGCTCGTCTTCCGCGACGATGTCGGCCTTCATCCGGCAGCTCTTCTCGATGGCGGCGGCCCGCGCCTCCACATCGCCGCGCAGGAGCGCAAGTCCGTTCGCCTCCAGCCAGGCGAAGAAGTCGGCGTCGCCAAGCAGCCCGTATTTGACGATCTCGGCGTAACCCGCGCGCAACTCGCGGGCGGGCAGCGTGTCCAGCGTGTCGGTGTCGGCGATGACGAGGCGCGGCTGATGGAAGGTGCCGATCAGGTTCTTGCCCTGCGGCGTGTTGATGCCGGTTTTGCCGCCGACCGAGCTGTCCACCTGCGCAAGCAGCGTCGTCGGCACCTGGATGAGCGCCACGCCCCGGCGCAGAATGCTCGCCGCAAAACCCGCCAGATCGCCGATCACGCCGCCGCCGAGCGCGACGACGGCATCCCCGCGCTCGATCCCGCGCGAGAGAAGCGCCTCGCAGAGCGGCGCGAGTTGCGCGAAGCTCTTGCTGGCCTCGCCGGCGGGCACCACGATGGGATCGACGGCGAGGTCCGCCTCCACGAGGCTGGTCTGCAACCTGTCCAGATGCAGCCGTGCGACTGTCTCGTCCGTGACCACGGCGCAGCGCCGCCAGTCCCCGGCCGCCTGGATCATCCCGGCGGCATGGCCGAGCAGCCCCGCGCCGATGTGGATCGGATAGCTGCGCTGGTCGAGCGCCACGTTGACGGTGCGGCTTTCGCCGCCGGGCGCGGCGGGAACGGTGGTGGCGTGGTTCATCTGTTTTCGGACATGGATGCTATTGGCCGGAGGCATCGTCGGAACGGTGGGCCTCGCCGGGGAGCAGGCGCGCGGCGATCGCCTCGACGATCTCCTCAACGATGATTTCGTGGGGCACGTTGCGACTTTCAATCGTGACGTCCGCGCCGGCATAGACGGGATAACGCTCGTCCATCAGGCGCTGCATGATCTCGCGGGGGTCGCCGGCCTTGAGCAGCGGCCGCGTATCCCGCCGGGACACGCGCTCCATCAGCACGTCCAGTTCTGCCCTGAGCCAGATCGACAGTCCCTTCTCCGCGATTTCCTCGCGTGTTTGCTCGTTCATATACGCGCCGCCTCCGGTGGCCAGCACGATCGGCCCCTCGCCCAAAAGCCGGGCGATAACCCGCCGTTCACCATCGCGGAAATACTCTTCGCCGTGGTCCGCGAAAATCTCGTTAATTGTTTTGCCGGCGGCGGCCTCGATCTCCTTGTCCGCGTCGACGAAGCGCAGGCCCAGACGTTTGCCCAGCCGCCGGCCGATGGCGCTCTTGCCCGCGCCCATCAGGCCGATCATCACGAGACTGCGCCCGCCGAGCGCATCCAGGATGCGCCGTGCGGTCTTGTCTTGAGGCGTTTTTGCCGACGGGTCGGATTCGTTGGACTTCGCTGACATGAGCAATAGAAACTTGGACGGCTAGCGGCGCAACTTCGCCGCCGCGAACGGTTCCATAACTGCGACCGCATGGCAATTTTTTTCCGCCCGGCGCTTGACAAGCCAG
>CAYYSM010000037.1:765-13239 GCA_964474225.1 uncultured Hyphomicrobiaceae bacterium | reverse complement strand
TCATGGCCGAGCCGCTTGGCCCAGCTCGACAGCGTGCCGTAAACGGCGATCTCGTAATGCCCGATGCGCTGCGCCGAGGAGATCAGGCCGGCGTCGCGCAGGTCCGGGTTTTCGATCATATGCGCCCATTTGTCCGCCTCGCCGATGATGCTCTTCATCGACTGATCCTGATGTGCGCGCGGTTCGACGTTGTGGCGTTTCAGGATGCCTTCGAGTTTTTGCACATGCGATTGGGTCTGGCCCAGATGGCCCTCCATCGCCCCCTTGAGCTGCGGGTTGTGCGCCATATCGGCCATGCCGGGCAGCGCCTTGGCAAGCTGGTCCTCGGCGGAATAAAGCTCCTGAAGCTCGGCGAGATACATCTGCTGGAAGTCGGTGACGTTCATGGCTCTCCTCATTGCTTTCCCGGCTGGGCTGCGCCTTGCAACTGCATTCGCATAACGCGGCATGCGCCTGCCCGGTTCCCGGTGGAACGCACCGGGGCGCTAGGGCGTTCTTTGCGCAGAACGTCGTTAGAGCAACGCAACGTAAGAGGATTTCGTCATGAAGGACCTGACAGGCAAGAACATCGCGATCATGGCCACCAATGGCTTCGAGCAGTCTGAGCTGTTCGTGCCGCTGGACAAGCTGCGCAACGCTGGCGCGCAGGTGCATGTCGTTTCGCCCGAGACGGGAACGATCACGGGCTGGAACAAGACCAACTGGGGCGAGAGTGTCTCTGTCGACCGGACGCTCGATGAAGTCGATCAGTCCGAATACGACGCGCTCGTGATCCCGGGCGGCCAGATCAACCCCGACATCCTGCGCACCAAGCCCAAGGCGGTCGACCTGGTCAAAGGCTTCTACAAGGCGCAGAAGCCGATCGCCGCGATCTGTCACGGCCCGTGGCTGCTGGTCGAGGCCGATATCGTGCGCGGGCGCAAGGCGACTTCCTATCACTCCATCAAGACCGACATGATCAATGCCGGCGCGCAGTGGGAGGACTCCGAAGTCGTGACCGATCAGGGCATCATCACCAGCCGCCATCCCGGCGATCTCGACGCGTTCTGCGACAAGATCGCCGAGGAGGTGCTGGAGGGTAAGCACCCGCAGCGCGCGGTCGCCTAACTCTCGCGGAAGGCGCGGGTCAGCGTGTCTGTCAGCGGGCGCATCAGGTAATCAAAGAAGGTGCGCTCGCCTGTCTTGATGTACACCTCGGCCGGCATGCCCGGCCGGGCATCGAATGCAGGAATTTCGGCTGCCCGCGCCTTGTCCAGCTTCACCCGGACGACATAGGACGCCTTCTGCCGGCTACGGGCCGGGTCGTCGCTCACAGCGTCTGCGGAGACATATGCGACCTTGCCGGGGATCATCGGCGTTGTCCGCTGGTTGAGTGCGGTCAGCCGGATATAGGCGTCCTGGCTCAAGGCGATGTTGTCGATGTCGGTGGGACGCACGCGCGTCTCGATAATGAGGTCGTCGTTGCTCGGCAGCAGCTTCAACAGCGTGCCGCCCGGCTCCAGAACGCCGCCAGGCGTATGATACATCAGTTCGACAACCGTGCCTTCCACCGGCGCGCGGATCTCGGAACGCTCCACGACGTCGCGGGCCGCGCCGATCTGCTCGCGAATGTCGTCGATCTGGGTTTCGACGTTGCGCAGCTCCTCGTATGCCGCGCTGACGGTGGCGCTGCGCAGATGCACGATTTTCTGCTGGGCGCGGGCCATGCGCTCCTTCACCTCGCCGATGCGCGCCTGCAGCGTGCCGATCTCGCCTTCGAGCTGCGCCTGTTTGCGCTCCAGCGCCAGCGCCTCGGGCTTGCGCATCAAGCCTTTTCGCAGCAGCGTTTTCTTGTCGGCCAGCTCCTGCTCGATCAGGTCGAGCTGGGTGCCCAGGGCGGCGATCCGCGTCTGGTAGCCGCGCACGCTCTCCTTCAGGCTGGCGATCTCCAGATCCAGCACGCGCTCCTGATCGGTCCGCTTGGTCAGCCGCGAGCGGAATTCCTCGCGCTGGCGCTCAAGTACCCCGGAGAGCGTCTCGTCCGTTGCCGCGCGTTGCGCCAGATCGCCGAAGTCGATGCGCTCATGCAGCCTTGTTTCGGCGACAAGGCGTGCGCTGACAGCCTGGAGCCGGCGCAGGCGAACGCGTAGCCGCGCCAGCTTGGCCCTGGCCGCTGTGTCGTCCAGGACCGCCAGGGTTTCTCCCGCCTTGACGTGATCGCCCTCGCGCACCCGGATTTCGTTGATGATGCCGCCCTCCAGATGCTGGATCACTTTGTTCTGGCTGGTGGCGACGAACGAGCCGCTGGAAACCACGGCGCCGTCGATCGGGGCGGTGCCGGCCCAGACGCTGAAGCCGCCGATGCCGAATAGGAGGATTAGCACGCCTGCGATCGTCGCCTTGCCGAGACCGCGCGGGACGCTTTGGCCCCAGTTGTGCAGGTTGGGACATTCCTGTAGCATCTTGGGCCTCTCTCAGAATTTATCGAGGTTGACGTTGGCCGCCCCGGTCAGGCTCTGGACGCCGCCGCCCGGGCTGAAGGCCGCATGGGTGCCGCCGTGGCGGGCCTTGACGGCGCGCTGGGGCTGCTGTTGCGGCTGCGGCTGGCTGGCCTGCTGGGTCGAGATCAGCCGCGGGATGATTTCGCGTGCGGGGCCGAAGCCGGCGACCCGTCCTTCCTGCAGGACCATCACCTTGTCGACCGCTTCCAGGATGGCGAGGCGCTGGGTGATGAGCACCACCGTGATGCCTTGCTCCTTGGCGTGTTTCAGCGCGGCGCGAAGGGCCTTTTCGCCCTCCACGTCGAGATTGGCGTTGGGCTCATCCAGCACGAGCAGCTTTGGCGTGCCGAAGAAGGCGCGGGCAAGCCCGACGCGCTGGCGCTGGCCGCCGGAAAGCGGGCTGCCGTCCGCGGCGATCATCGTTTCGTAGCCTTGCGGGAGGCGCAGGATCATCTCGTGGACTCCGGCAAGCTGGGCTGCGCGGTAGATTTCAGCGTCGCTGACATCCTCGCGCAGCCGCGCGATGTTCGCCTTGATGGTGCCAGGGAACAGCTCGACGTCCTGCGGCAGATAGCCAACCGTCTCGCCCAGCTGACGCGGGTTCCAGTTTTTCAGCTCCGCGCCGTCGAGCCGGACCTTGCCCGCTGTCTGAGCGATGCCACCGACAAGAATGCGCGCCAGCGTCGACTTGCCGCCGCCCGACGGGCCGACCACAGCCAGCGCTTCGCCCGGCTGCAGCAGCATGTTGACGCCGTTGAGAACCGGGTCGCGCTCGCCTTTGGGCACATACAACAGCTTTTCCACATGCAGTTCGCCCTTCGGCTCCGGCAGCCAGAGCCGAACCTCCTGCTTCTTGAGCGGCTCGATGAGCGATTTGATGCGCTTGTAGGCGTGCCGCGCCTGTACGAAGCTGCGCCAGCCTTCGATCGCGCCCTCGATCGGCGCGAGCGCGCGGCCCGCAATGATGGAGGCGGCGATCATCATGCCGCCGGTGAGCTGCGCTTGCAGCGCCAGATAGGCGCCTGTGCCGAGCACGGCGATCTGGGTGACAAGCCGGACCAGCTTGGAAAAGCCGCTGAGGAAGGCGTTGCGGTCCTGCGCGCGGATCAGGGAGGTCAGCGCGTGCGCGTTCGTCTGGCCCCAGAGCATGACGCCTTCGTTCATCATGCCCATGCCGGTGAGCGCCTGCGAATTGCGCGAAAGCGCCTCGGCCTGGTTTTCCGCCGTCTGGCCGTGGCCGCCAGCCTCGGCGAATGGCGAGGCTGTCACCTGCTGGTTGATGATCGCCACGACGCACAGCAGCAGCCCCGCCCCGAGCACGATGAAGCCGAGCGTCGGGTGGATCAGGAACACCACGGCGAAATAGAGCGGGGCGAGCGGCGCGTCGAACATCAGCGGCATGACCGGGCCGATGATGAAATTGCGCACCTGCTGCAGGCTGCGCAGCGCCTGCGCCGCGGTCGGGCCGGCCTGTCCGTGCAGCGCGCCCGCCAGCGCCGGGCCGGCCAGGGTGGTTTCCAGCCGGGTGCCGATGCGCGAGAGCATGAGCCGGCGCATCATGTCCAGCGCCACCATGGCCAGGATCGCGCCCACCGCGACCACGGTCAGCATGATGAGCGTGTCGGTGTTGCGGCTGGTGAGCACGCGGTCCGAAAGCTGGAACAGGTAGATCGGGATGGTGAGCATCAGCAGGTTGATGACCACCGAGAACGCGCCGACGCTGACGAAGCCCCGCCGACAGATATTGAGCCCCTTCTTCAGCGCCTTGAGGTTGTCGGCGCCCGCGCGCGCTTCCGGCGTCTGCCGGGCCGCCTTGCCGGCTGGCTTGAGGCGCGCGGTCTCGGCAGGGCTGGCGTGATCGGCGCTGGTTTCCATGCGGCGCATCTTTTTGTCCTTCTCGAAACGGGCTCAGACGATCGCGTCGCCAAACAGGCCGTGGGGCAGGGCCTCGTCATCGGCGGCGAAGCCGGTGTCCGGGTTTTGCGGATCGGCCATGCCGGCGTCGAAAATCTGCGCGATCTGATCGCCGTCGTTCATGTAGTTGGCCTGATAGATCAGGTTGTATTCGTAGTAATTGCCTGGGACGGCGTGATCCGGGGCGTGGTTGTGGTCCACCAGTAGCGCCGTGTTGCTCTGGCTATTGCCGCCGGTGTCGGCTGTTTGCGTGCCGCTGCCCGCGCCGATTATTTTCTGGCTGACGATATCGCTGTCGTTCATGAAGTTGATCTGGGCGGTGATGTTATATTCCACCGTATCGTTCGGGCCGATGTGCACGCCTTCGGGCACCGGCCCGGCGCCGCCCGTGAGCGACCAGATTGTGGCTTCGTTGGACTGCGCGTTGCCGCCGCTGACGATGCTCTGAAAGCTGCTCAGGCCGCCGCCGGAGACCAGGTTAAACGCCGCGTCGCCGTCATTGAGCGCGTTCAGGCTGTAGATCGCGTTGGTCTCGTAATAGCTGCCCGCGAGCCAGCCGAAATCGCCATAGTCGCCTGCGTCCATGATGGTGGCGGCGTTGCTTTGCGCGTTGCCGCCGGTGAAGGCCCACTGGCCGAAGCCGAGGCCAAAAAGGCTGGCGTCGCTCGCGCCGGTGATCTGTTGGACGACGAAATCGCTGTCCAGCAGCACGTTGAGCTGGAAGATCACGTTGAACTCAAAGATGTCGGCGATGTCCTCGATGACCTGTCCGAGCACCTCTAGCGCGCCGGAAAAGCTCATCCCGCCGCCGGTGGGCGCGGCCCCGCCGCTGGCATCGGCCGGGAGTACCGAAGCGCCGTCACCCTGCGGATAGGCCGAGCTTGCGGAACCGCCAGAGCCGACGAACTGCCCGCCCGGCGCGTCGTCGGCATCGGCCATCGACGGCGGCTGATACGCCTCAAGCGCGACCGGGGTGCTGGCTTGCGGCGCAGCGGGTGACGGATCGCCTTGCGGCGTCTCGGTTTCCGTCTCCGGCGTGCGGCTCTGAATGGGCAGGAACTCCGGCTGCGCCGCATAGGCTGCGCCGGGTTCCAGAAACTTGACGGTCAGCGGCGCGTGCGGGATCTCAAACTGCCAGCCCGCGAGCTGCCAGCCCATCAGGCTGCGCCCCAGATCGTCCACTGCCAGCGCCGAAAATCCGTCCGCACTCATTGTCCGCTCCTGCTTCCATCAATCCAGAGGTGCGCGCCCCGTTGACGGGGGCGCGCACACCCCGCCTGCTAACTTAGCCGTCCCAGATCTCGGAGAAGTTGGACTGGCTGTTGCCGCCGCTGGTGATGTCCTGGTCGAAGTGACCGAGGTTCAGGGCGCCGAACTGGCCGGTCTCCACGCCGTTGACGTTCTCGTCAGCGTCGGCCATCAGGCTGGCCTGGCTGACGTGGAAAACGTCGTTGTCGTCGTAGCCAAAGCCGGAAGAGCCGTAATCGCCAATCAGAGAGGTGTTGGCCTGGCTGTTGTCACCGCTGTCGATTTCCTGATCGACGCCGGTCATGTTGGCGAAGCCGAGCTGAGCGCCTTCGAAGACATTCGCGTTCTGATCGGTGTCGATCATGAAGTTGGACTGATCGACCTTGACGGTGTCGTTGCCGTCCGCGCCGAAGCCGAACTTGCTCTTCCAGCCGCCGCCCGCGGCATCGTGATCGTCGATCAGCGAGTAGTTAGACTGCTCGTTCTCGCCGCTGTCGATGTCCTGATCGATGCCGGTCAGGTTGGCGATGCCGAGTTGCGCGCTCTCGAAGACGTTGGCGTTCTGGTCGGTGTCGATCATGAAGTTGGACTGATCGACCTTGACGGTGTCGTTGCCGTCCGCGCCGAAGCCGCCGAAGTAGCCACCCCAGCCGCCAGCATCGTAATCCTCGATCACCGAGGTGTTGTCCTGACTGTTCTCGCCGCTGTCGATGTCCTGCTCGGCCCCGGCGAGGTTGAACTTCCCGGACTGGAACAGCGAACCATCATTGATGTTGTAGTCGCTGTCGTCCATGAGGTTGCTTTGGCCGACCTTGAAGACGTCGTTGTCGTCAGGGCCAAAGCCATAGCCGGAGGGGCCATCGAAGATCTGCGAGCCGCTCGACTGTTCGTTCTCGCCGCTGTCGATGTCCTGATCGACCGAGGTCATGTTGAAGAGGCCGTCCTGGAACAGCGATCCGCTGTTCATGTTCTGATCGGAATCGACCATCTCGTTTTCCTGGCCGACCTTGTAGGTGTCGTTATCATTGAAGCTTGGGAAATGGGGAATCGACATGTCTGAACTCCTGTTGCTGGTGCGTTCTCTGCGACGCCGCGCCTTGCCTTGATCGCCTGCGCCGCACGGTTTTGCGTTTTTGTCGTTATCTTCACGCTCCCAGCCGGCGTTGGCGGCGTGCTTGCTCGCTGCGAGGCGAGAGCGTTAAGCGACGATGAGCGTATACAGTTTTTTAACGCGTCCAGCATAGTCCAATACTAATACAGGGTAAACAATACTTCGATTTATTCTCAAATGCATCTGAGTGTTTCGAAAAAAGACAGTTTTATTGACGCGAAATTTTCGCAGTTTTTTTTAGACACAGCGTCGAACGTCGCCGGAAGGGCGCGCACCCCGAAGGATGCGCGCGTGGGCGAGGCTCAGGCGAAGTCAAAGATGTCGGAGCTGTTGCTCTGGCTATTACCGCCGCTTGTGATGTCCTGGTCGACGTTGGCGTAGTTGCCGAACCCATATTGGCCAACGTTTGCCGAATTGAAGTTGAAGTCGTTGTCGTACATCTGGTTAGTCTGGTGGATCAGGTAGGCGTCGTTGTCATCATAGCCATAGCTCTGGTTGCTTACGTCCGTGATATGGGACGAATTGTGCTGGCTATTGCCGCCGCTTTCTGTGTCCTGATCGACGTAGGCGAAATTGCCCCAGCCGACTTGGGCGACATTGGCTGAATTCACGTTGACATCGGAATCAATCATCAGGTTGGCCTGCCCGACCACATAAAGGTCGTTTCCGTCCGCGCCTTTGCTCAGATAACCGCCGATGCTATAGGCGTCATCGTTGATCCCGGAATAGTTGGACTGATGATTGTCGCCGCTTTCGATGTCCTGCTTCACATCAGCGCCGTTATATTTTCCAAGCTGGAAGATACTGGCATCGTTGACGTTGCTATCTGAGTCAAACAAGGTGTTCGCCTGCCCAACGATGTACGTATCATTGCCATCAGGGCCGTACCCCCAGCCAGAGCTGGTGTCGGTGATGCCGGAATAGTTGTGCTGGCTGTTGCCTCCACTGTCGATATCCTGTTTCAGATCAGCGAAGTTGTATTTGCCGAACTGATCGACAAAGCCGTAGTTGAGGTTAAAGTCGCTGTCGTCCATGCTATTGCTCTGGCCAACCGTATACAGGTCGTTGCCATCGTATTGGTTCGTCATTACTCTGCTCCGTTTTTCGTGTGGTTGCACAGTCTGCAAAGGAAACAGGCTGCTCGCGACAGTCTTCTCTGTTTGCCTGCATCCCCGTTGGCGCTTGCCCCACACATGTGTGAGCACGGTGCTCCCGGTCTTCAGTCGAGGCAAGCAACGCGGGAAATATACAATAAGAGCATCGGCAATTCAGCCGTTGAGTGCACTATATAATACTATGTTGAAATGAGCTTTAAGCGCCCGAAATCATTTTTCTGATTATTGAGGCGCGGGAATATTTAAAAAAAGTGGGCGAATACACCCTCTGCGGGCAATGTTATATGTATGCAACCAGAGCGGGCAAACGTCAACACTTGGTAAGGACGGATCAAGTCGTGCGGGGCGGTCGGCAAAGC
This sequence comes from uncultured Hyphomicrobiaceae bacterium, assembly GCA_964474225.1. Lineage (GTDB taxonomy): Bacteria > Pseudomonadota > Alphaproteobacteria > Rhizobiales > Rhodomicrobiaceae > Dichotomicrobium. The sequence continues at coordinate 5,012 of CAYYSM010000037.1, read as the reverse complement.
CTGTCGCGGAGCATGGGAATAAAGCGACAAACGACCGAGGATCAGGAACTTGGGGACGCCGCGGAGGTGTTGGCACGCGCACGCGCCGGTCAAACGACCGTAGTCCGGCGGTTCATCCCGGGAGAAGCAGGCATTATGGCTGCCGAAATGCCCGCAGAGATGGCGGGGCGGCCAGTCGGCAGCCCCGAGACGTCAGCGCTGCCGCTCGCTGCGCGCGTCGGTCCCGCCCGTAACGGCGAGCCGCTCTTCGATGGCCACGCGCAACAGTTCTGCGAAGCTGTTGGCGTTCAGCCGGCGTCTGAGCCGCGCGCGATAGACGTCGACCGTGCGCTGACTGATGCCGAGCTCGTATGCGATCATCTTGCTCTGATAGCCCTGCACGAGAAGATCGAGCACATCGCGCTCGCGCGGGGTGAGCCGCTCGATCAGGCAGGTTCGCGTCGGCTGGGTTACGCCGCTGGGCGGCCGGTTTTCGATGGCATGGCGCACCGTCTGCAGGAGGCTCTCCGCGTCCACGGGCTTTTCCACGAAATCCACAGCCCCCGCCTTCATCGCCTCCACCGCCAACCGAACATCCTTGGAAACCGTCGTGACGATGCAGGGTATATCGGGCCGCGTTCGCGCGAGTTCGGCAATGAAAGCGCGGACATCGGTGTCCGGCAGAAGGACATCGACGATTACGCAGCCGGCGCGCAACGTCGCTAGCTCAGCGAGAAAGCCGGCGCTGTCCTCATAGTCCCGGACCAGGTAGCCCGAGCGGCATAGAATCCTGTTGAAAACTTCACGATCTTCGGCGCTTTGGTCCACAACGCAGACCACGTCTCGATCGGTCATCGGTCTTTACCCTTTGAATTCTCAACGCTGGCTCCGCGCTGCGCGAAAGGCCGCGCTGCCGCTTCACGAACTGGCCCGCGGGGCCGTGAGCCTGGCTGAAAGCGATGTGAAAATGCGCGCTGGAGGCTGGATCGCCGCTGGACAAGCTTTGATGCGGCGTTCGCGTTCGTCTGATCCGGCCTCGTTTCGCCCGGGACATGGTCGGAATCGACCGTCTAGCGCCGTTCCCGGCTTGCGCATGGGATAGGTGGCGCGCGGCGTGTTCGATACGTTGATGTCGAGGCCGTTTTGTCTTGATAACGCATAACGCTTCTCCAAAAGCCACTCGTACATCGGGAAGGCCGCCCAGTTGGCGGGAATCCGCTACCCTTACGCAGAAGGTTAACAAAAAATGCCCGCTGGCGTGAGTCAGAGTTCCGCAATTCTGATCACTTTTTCCGCAAAATTGTTCCGTATTGAAAGACTTTGCTTGTGCAGCGCGAAGAAAGTGCCGCCGATCGCGCCTGTTTCGCTACTCAATGAGCCAGAGAATTGACACAGATCAATTGTTGTGCGCCCAGTTTGGTTTTTATGGCGATACCCCGACACCATCCGCGCCTATCGCCAGTTTTGATTACGTAACATCCCCATCTTGGACCGTTTGGCGACTTGTGGCGAGATGCAAGTATCCGAACGGCAATAAACACAAACGGGGCGGGTATGATGATGTATGAGTGTGATGTTCTGCGTGATAAGAGTAAAAGTGCTGACCAGGTCGCGTCGAAGGATGCGCTATACTTGGCGCGCTTTATGGTGTGGGCCTATGATGAGGTCAACCAGAACTTGAAAGACGACGTGCTCAGGTCGGCAATCAAAGCGATTCTTTATTATATGTCCAAGCGATACGGGGTGGACCCCGCGGAATGCCAGATTGTTACTGGCGCGGAGCACTCGTAAGCGGTGAGGAGGACAGCTCGCAGATTTCGGGAGGCGTGTCCGGCGACGATCCTGGCGTTTCCATGCCGCGCCAGGCGTTACGCCTCCCGCAACGTCCTGGTCGCACCACTCTCGACCAGGCGATAAAGAGCGGGGGCTACGGTTGGCGCGGTCCGGCTTGCCGGCTGCGATTGCGCCGCCCCCGGGGCAGTCGCGATACTGGCCCGGATCGTGCCAACCGGAAGTTCAAGCGTATCAGCCCCCGCGCATCTGACGCGTTACTGGTTCAGTTGTTCGGCCTCTTCCATCACGCGATCCCTGGCCTTCTCATAGGTCTTCTTGGCCTCTTCGGTCAGTTCGCCGGCCTGTTCGCGCAGCCGCTTGGTGATGCTGAGCGACTGGTTGTCGGCGGTGAGATATTCCGGCGCGTCGGTCATGTCGCCCTGAGTAGCGTCCAGCACAAGCTCGGTCCGGCCCTCGTCGCCTTCCCGGCGGGCCAGCGCGTCGTAAGGCACGCCGACATTCTTCTCGCCGACGCCGTAGAAGCCGCCGACGCCAATAACGATCACCTCGACCTGCCCGGCCGCATTAAGCGCCATGTCGTTGACCTTGCCGAGCGCATCGCCCTGCGGGTTCACGACCGGCGTGCCGAGGAAGCGGCTGACGAGGTCCTGATCGCCCTGCTGCTTGGCGACGAGCTGGACGCCTTCGGTCGCGGTGGCGCTGGTGTCCTGCGCCGCGGCCGGGGCGGCGAGCATCAGGCTGGCGAGAAGAATCGTTGCGGTTGTCCGCATGTCTGGTCTCCCTGTTGGTGATGGATGGCCGCCGCGCGGGCGGTCGGCACGGATGTTAACGAAGAGGTGTTTTCAAACCGTTGTAACGTTTGGCAAGCGCTATGTGTTCCTTTGTGACACGAATTTAAGGGGCGGCGACAGCCAATGTCTGCGCCTCGTGACTTCGCCGGGCGCCGCGCAGCGCGGCGCGGGCGCCACACGCAGGGCTTTCGCCGCCCGCCGAAGTGGATATAATTGATGCAGATCAAACCGGCCGACGGCCTCAGGCATTAACGTCCATTCAGGCCACATTATTCGGAGCAGGTCCGCATGTCCCAGGAGCACGCCGCCAGCCCCGCAACGGGCGCGCCCGCGACCACCGATCGTCTTGGCGGCGATCGCGTCGGCTATGTCCGCCTTATCCCAATCGCCAAGGTGCCGATGGAAGCGCCCTGGCGCTGGTTGGGCAGGGGCTTCCGCGACATGGCGCGCGCGCCGCTCCTGAGCCTCGCTTATGGCGCGGTGTTCGCGGTGATCGCCGCAGTCCTGCTGCTCGGCCTGTGGTATGCCGGCGTGCCGGCGCTGATCCTGCCGATGGCCGGCGGCTTCCTTCTGGTCGGGCCGATCGTGGCCGCCGGGCTTTATCGCATGAGCAGCCTGATCGAGCGCGGGCAGAAGGTGACGCTGCGCGATACGCTGCTGGTGAATATCCAGTCGCCTGGTCAACTCGCCTTCATGGGCGTCGCGCTGATGATCGCGTTTTTCGCCTGGGTGGAAATCGCGCTGCTGCTCTTCATGCTGGTCTTCGGACCGATCGCTATGCCGCCGGTTCAGGACTTTATCCAGACGCTGCTGCTGGAGCCGCGCGGGCTGGTGCTGCTGAGCGTGGGCACGTTCCTCGGCGCGGTAATCGCGTCGGTCATTTTCGCCAGCACGGTCGTGTCAATCCCGCTCCTCATGGTGCGTGAGGTGGACGTCGTCACCGCGATCGTGACGAGCCTGCGCGCCGTGGCGCTCAATCCCGGCGTGATGATGCTGTGGGCGATCCTGATCGCTGTAATCATGGCGTTGGGCTTCGCGCTGCTTTTCGTCGGGCTGTTGATCGCCTTCCCGCTCATCGGCCATGCCACCTGGCACGCGTTCCGGGACATCGTGCCGGATGAAGACAAGCTCGGGCCGCCGTCTGAGCCTGTGACGCAGCCCGAAGACCCTGCTCAGCCCGCCTGATCGCGCGGCGGGCTTTCATCTGGGTCTGATAGCGGCGTCTCGCCGCGGGCGGCGTCCTTGTCGGGCGTCTCCGGCGTGTCATCCTCCAGGATGCGGTAAGCCGCGCCGTCCAGATCCTCAAACTGCCCGCTGCGCAGCGCCCACATGAAGGCGAGCACGCCCAGAAACCCAAGAAACAGGGCCGCCGGGATCAGCCAGGCAAGCGAGGTCATTTGACCGGCTCCAGCGTGATCCGCGCGCCGCGCAGGCGCACGGCGTTGCTGGTCACGACGATGGAGGAGGCCGACATCGCGACCGCGGCAATCAGCGGCGTGACGTAACCGGCCATCGCCAGCGGGATGCAGATTGCGTTATAACCCGCCGCCAGCCCGAAATTCTGCAGCGCCGCCAGCTTTGCGCGCCGCGCCAGGGCGATCGCCTCCGACACCGGCGAGAGATGCTGGCCCTGGAAGATCGCGTCGGCGGCCGTCTGGCTGATATGCGTGGCGCTGGACGGCG
>CAYYSM010000037.1:0-755 GCA_964474225.1 uncultured Hyphomicrobiaceae bacterium | reverse complement strand
GGCGACATCGAGGCATGCCCCGCCGCGAGCGCCGGCGCGTCGTTCAGCCCGTCGCCGACCATGAGAACGTGGCGTCCCTCGGCCTTGAGCTGGTCGAGCAGGCGAATCTTGTCGTCCGGGCGCTGCGCCGCGCGCCAGTCGGCGATGCCAACGGCTTTCGCCGCGCGCGCCACGGCCGCCTCGCGGTCGCCGGAGAGGATGCGCACGTCCAACCCGGCCCGCTGAAGCTGCGCCACCGTCTCCACTGCGTCTGGCCGCAGCCGGTCCTCGAAGCGGAACGGCACAGGCGACTGGCCGGGCCGCGCCAGATAGACCCGCCCGGTGTCGTCGGCGTCCGTGTCATCCAGCCCGCACCAGGCGGCCGAGCCGAGCCGCGTTTCGTCCGCCGCGCTCAGCCCCTGACCCGGATGCTCCTGAACGCCCTCCGCCGGCGTGACCGCCAGCCCGCGCGCCGTGGCCGCGGCGACAATCGCCGTGGAGTAGGGGTGGCGGCTCGCCAGCGCCAGCCCGGCCGCCTCGGCCAGCGCCGCGTCGTCGATCTCCGCGCCGTTGACCAGTTCTGGCTTGCCGAGCGTCAGCGTGCCGGTCTTGTCGAGGATGACGGTGTCGACCTCGGCCAGCCGCTCGAACCCGTCGGCGGCCTTCAGGATAGTGCCATTCGCGAAGAATCGCCCCGAGGCCACGACCTGCACCGCCGGCACGGCCAGCGCCAGCGCGCACGGGCAGGTGATGATGAGCACCGCGATGGCATAGGT
>CAYYSM010000036.1:0-13279 GCA_964474225.1 uncultured Hyphomicrobiaceae bacterium | reverse complement strand
TGCAGCGTCGAAGTCGTGAAGGGCGGCGCCGGATTGCGCTTGGTGGACTTGCGCTCGACGCTCAGCACCTTGAAGCTGCCGCCCGTGACCGCATCGCGGATCGCCTTGGCGGCCTCTTCGTTCGGGATGTCAAACTTGCCGAGCTTCTTGCCGGCGCGGGCGTGCAGCCGCGCGGTGAAGTCATCCCCCGCGGCGTTGGCCAGCTTGGCGTTGATGGTCCAGTATTCCTGGCTCTTGAACGCCTCGATCTCCAGCTCGCGGTCGCAAACCAGGCGCAGCGCCACCGACTGCACGCGGCCCGCCGAGCGCGCGCCCGGCAGCTTGCGCCACAGCACGGGCGAGAGCGTGAAGCCCACCAGATAGTCCAGCGCGCGACGCGCCAGATAGGCCTCCACGAGCGGCGAATCGATGTCGCGCGGCTGCTCAAGCGCCTGGCGCACGGCGTCCTTCGTCACCGCATTGAAGGCCACCCGCTCCACCTTCACGCCCTTGAGCGCCTTCTTCTCTTCCAGGATGCGCAGCAGGTGCCACGAGATCGCCTCGCCCTCGCGATCCGGGTCGGTGGCGAGGATCAGCCGGTCGGCTTTCTTCACCTCGCTCACGATCTCGCGGATGACCTTGGTCGAGTCCGGCGAGACGCGCCAGTGCATCTCGAAGTCCTTGTCCGGCTCGACGGAGCCGTCCTTTGCCGACAGGTCGCTCACATGCCCGTAGGAGGCGAGCACCTTGTAGTCCCGGCCAAGGTACTTGTTGATGGTTTTCGCCTTCGCGGCGGATTCGACGATGACAATGTTCATCAATGCGCTCGTTCTTGAGCCTTTTCGGCGTTCCCTGCTGCGCGGCGCGCGCCGCGGCATGACGGGGAAGAACTGTGGATTTTCGGCCAGCCTGTCAATTCAATGTCACCGATCGCGCGAGTCGGCTTGTCAGGAACAACCTGGGCGTGTATTCTGATTTTCACGAGGTGATCGTTGGCATTAACAAAACCTTTAAGACGACGGGAGCACACAATGAGCCGCTCTACACTGAACGTGGCGCGCGATCAAGATGAGCCGACCCTGGAGCCGGAGCAGAAACTCACGGAAGCCATCTCGCGGTTGAATAAACATGCCTCTAACATGGATGTCGCAATCTACGATGAACAGAATGTCTCCCAATATATTTGCGACCTCCTCGCCGAGTTGAGCACGATCGCGTCAAACGCCAATCTCGTCTTCCTCACCTATCTGATCGACGTTGCCCACGAGGAGGCGCGTATTCAGGCACAGAGCCGCGAGCAATCGCGACTGTAATATTTCGGGAAATCACGACGATCCTTTGGCAGCGAGACTTGCTTCTGGTCCGTAGCCGGCGAAACGGACTTTCAACCTGAAGCTGTATAAAGTTCACGCATATCGTGAATGCGCAACGCGGTACAACCTTGACGGCGTCTCGACCTTCTGTCAACGCGCAGAGTTCAGACGCCGTTTCTGCCGCCTGATGCCGGCTCGCCGATGCGTTTGATCTCCCATTCCAGGCTCACGCCGCTGGTCGCGCGCACGCGCTCCCGAATCGTCTCACCAAGCGTCTCGATGTCGGCGGCGGTGGCATCTCCGTCATTGATCAGGAAGTTGCAGTGCTTCTCGGAGACATGCGCGCCGCCCACACGCAGGCCGCGGCCCCCTGCCGAATCAACGAGCCGCCAGGCGCTGTGTCCCGGCGGGTTCTTGAAGGTCGAGCCGCCGGTGCGGGCCTTGGTCGGCTGGTGTTCTTCGCGGTAGTCAGCGACCTCCTGCATCGCCTGCTCGATGGCGTCGCGCGCCCCCGGCTCGCCCTGATAGGTCGCGTGCGTGAAGATGAAGTCCGGCGGCGCGCCGCAGTGGCGATAGGCGTAATTCAGATCCTCGACGCTCAGGACGTAAAGCTGCCCGCGCCGGTCCACCGCGCGCGCCTCAGCGAGCACGTCGCGCGTCTCGGTGCCATGCGCGCCGGCATTCATCCGCAGCGCCCCGCCGATCGATCCGGGGATGCCGCGATAAAACGCCAGCCGGCCGATCTCCGCCTTCGCCGCGGCCTGCGCCAGGCGCACATCCGGCACCGCCGTGCCGCACCGGATCCGCGCTTCATCGAGCGGCTCGATCTCACCGAAACCGCGCCCGAGCCGGATCACCACGCCGCGCACGCCGCCGTCGCGCACAAGCAGGTTGGACCCGACCCCGACCACCGTGACCGGCACTTCCTCCGGCGCGTTCTGCAGAAAATGGATCAGGTCGGCTTCATCCGCCGGCGTGAACAGCACCTCGGCCGGGCCGCCGACGCGGAACCAGGTGATCTCCGCCATGCTGACACCCGCGCGCAGCCGCCCGCGCAACCCCGGCATCGCCGCGGCCAGCTCGGCGGCCAGCCCGCTCAGGTCCTTCGCGGCTGTGGCGGTCTCCGCAGCCAATGCCCTACTCCGCCGCGCCGGCATGTGCGACCGGATGCGCCGCCAGCGCCCGCAGCCGTTCCGGCAGCGCCTTGGTCCAGTTGGTGATCGTCCCCGCACCCAGCCCGATGACCAGATCGCCCGGCCGCGCAAGCTCTGCGATCGTGGGGGCCAGCGCGTCCTCCCCGTCGATTTCAAGCGCGTGGGTGTGGCCGGTCGCGCGCACCCGCTCCAGCAGCGTGCGGTGGTCGATGCCGTTGCCGGTCTCGCCCGCGCTGTAGACTGGGGTAATGACGGCGATGTCGGCGTCCATAAAGCAGCCGGCGAACTCCTCCAGCAGTCCGGTCAGCCGCGAATACCGATGCGGCTGCATCACGGCGATCACCCGCCCGCGCGTGGCGCGCCGCGCCGCCTTCAGCACGGCCGCGATCTCCACCGGGTGGTGCGCGTAGTCGTCATAGACAGACACGCCGTTCCAGTCGCCCACCGGCGTAAAGCGCCGCGCCACGCCGCAGAAGCTGCGCAAGCCCTCCTCGATCGCCTCGTCGCGCAGGCCGATCTCGCTCATCACCGCGATCGCCGCGAGCGCGTTCAGCGCGTTGTATTCGCCGGGGATTGGCAGGCGCAGACCCTCCAGAAGCCGCGCGCCGCCGCGCACCCGCTCGCCGAGCCGGGCGTCGAACACAACGCTGCCGCCAACCTCGCGGACCTGCTCCAGCCGCAGGTCGGCATCCGCCGCAACGCCATAGCGCAAAAGCCGCCGCCCGCGAAAATGCGGGGCCATCTCGTCAAGCATCTCGCGCACCACCGGATGATCGATGCCGGCGACGACCGCGCCGTAATACGGGATCTGCTCAAAGAATCGGCGGAAGGTCGCGTGCAACGCGCGCTCGGAGCCGTAGAAATCCATGTGCTCCGGGTCGATGTTCGTAACCACGCCGATACGCGTGGGCAGCTTCACGAAGGTCGCGTCAGACTCGTCGGCTTCCACCACCATCCAGTCGCCCTGCCCGGCCCGCGCGTTCGAGCCCCAGGCATTCAGGATGCCGCCGTTCAGGATCGTCGGGTCGCAGCCCGCATGGGTCATCGCCCAGGAGATCAGCGAGGTCGTCGTTGTCTTGCCGTGCGTGCCCGTCACGGCGATTGCCTGATGCCCGCGCATCAACTCGCCCAGCATCTCCGCCCGGCTGATGACCGGCAGGCCGCGCGCCCGCGCGCCGTCAAGCTCCGGGTTGCCCGGCTTGATCGCGGTCGAGACGATCACATGCGTGGCGCTTTCGAGATTGGCGTCGTCATGCCCCACGAACACGCGGATCCCCTGATCGCGCAGGCGCTGCGCGTTGGCGCTGTCATTCTGGTCGCTGCCCTGCACCGCGAAGCCCCGCGCACTCATGATCTCCGCGATGGCGCTCATCCCGATGCCGCCGATGCCGACGATGTGGTAAAGCTCCCGCCGAGCGTCCTCATCCATTTGCTTTACGTCCCCCCGTCACGGCTGAGAATTTCGGCCCTCTCCTGTTCCTCGATCTGAGCTTGTTCGTCAGAGGGCTTCTGCTCGATGACGCTCTCCACGACGTCAGCCAGCCGTTCCACCGCGTCGTATCGCGCCATCGTCTTCGCCGCGGATGCCGCCCGGATGAGGCTGCCGGGTTCCTCGAACAGGCGGCGCACCACCCCGGCGAAGCGTTCCGGCGTCATGCTGCCTTCTTCATAGCACCAGCCGCCGCCGCCGCGCTCGAAGCGCATGGCGTTTTCATATTGATCGTTATCCAGCGAATGGGGCAGCGGCACGAGGACCGCCGGACGCCCGATCGCGCAGAGTTCGGCAACGGTCGTCGCGCCGGAGCGGGAGACCACCAGGTGCGCCGTCGCCATGCGCTCCGGCAGATCGTCGAAGAAGGTCGCCAGCTCCGCAGCCACGCCCGCGCGCTCATAGGCGTCGAACACATTTTCGATGTCTTCCTCGCGGCACTGCTGCACGACGAGCAGGCGGTCGCGGACATGCTCGGGCAGCAGATAGAGCGCAGCCGGCATCATCTCTGCGAAGAAGCGCGCGCCCTGGCTGCCGCCGAAAACCAGCAGGTTAAGCTGCCCGTCTGGCGCGGGCGAGTTGTAGACCTGCGTGCGCATGTTGAGCACCGCGCGGCGCAGCGGCGTGCCGGTGAGATACGCCTTATGCAGCAGCTTGCCCTCCAGGAACTTCGTGTCCTCGAAAGAGTAGGCCACCGCGCGCACCATCGGCCCTAAAAGGCGGTTGGCGCGGCCCATGACGGCGTTCTGTTCATGCGTCAGCGTCGGGATGCCGCGCGCCAGCGCCGCCAGCATCGGCGGAATCGTCGGATAGCCGCCAAAGCCGATCACGGCGCTCGGCTTGATCTCGCCGAGGATGCGGTAGGCCATGTGAAAGCCGCTGGACAGCTTGGCCACCGTCTTGGTCGCCTCCAGCGGCGAGCGGCCCTTGAAGGTCGCTGCGTTCACGCGATAGACCTCGCGCGCTGGAAAGCCGGTGTCGAACTTGCCGCTGCGCGTGTCCGTGATCAAGTCGATCGCGTAGCCGCGCCAACTCAGCTCCTGCGCCAGGGATTTGGCGGGAAACAGATGTCCGCCTGTGCCCCCGGCGGTCATCACGATCGAAGGTCGCGTCACGTTCTTATCTCCCGTGGCGAGCCGGCTACCCCGGCCGCCTGCAGATCGGCCGGGCGCTCCGGCCAGGATAAAGCCTCGGTATTTGGTCTGCGCCGCGAAAGCGCGATAATCATGGCCATCGCCACGGCCATCGAGACCAGCGACGAACCACCATATGAGATGAATGGCAGTGTCATCCCCTTCGCCGGCAGCAGGTTGACATTAACTGCCATATTAATCAGCGCTTGAAAACCAAACAGCATCGCCAGCCCGCTGATCGCCACGCGCACGAACGGGCTGTGCTGCTTCAGCGCGCCCGCAACCGCGCGCAGCGCGACGAAGGCATAGACGCCGACAAGCAGAAGACAGGCCGCGATTCCAAGCTCTTCGGCGATAACGGCGAAGATGTAGTCGTTGTGCGCGTCGGGCAGCCGGGTCTTGAGCACGCCCTCGCCCGGCCCGCGCCCGAACCATCCGCCCTCGGAGAAGGCCGACATCGCAATCGCCGTCTGGTCGCTTACCGCGCCGCCCCAGCCCATGAAGGCGTCGATTCGCTCGGCTGCGTGCGGGATGGTGAAATAGACCGCGATCAGTCCGGCGATGCCGGCCAGCGCGATCGCCAGCATCCAGCGCAGCGGATAGCCCGCCGCCATGAACATCCCCGCCCATACGCACGCGATCAGCGCAATCTGGCCGATGTCGGGCTGAAGCGCCAGCAGCCCCGCGAACACGAGCAACAGGGCGATCGCGAATTCGGTCGCCGGGACGTCGCGCCGCCGCGCGCCCTCGGAGAGCAGCCAGGCGCTGATGACGACGAAGCCAGGCTTGACGATCTCGGAGGGCTGAAACGCGAAGCCCGCGAAATGCACCCAGCGCACCGCGCCGTTCAGCTCCACGCCTTGGTGCAGCGCGACCCCCATCAGCGCCAGCCCGCCGAAGCACATCAACAGCGCCAGCCGCCGCACACCGCGCGGGCCGAGCATCGACACGGCGATCAGTGCCCCCAGCGCGGCGAGGAAGAACAGCGCATGCCGCTCCACAAAGTAGAAATCCGGCAGGCCGAGGCGGTCGGCGGCGGGCGGCCCCGCCCCGAAGGCCATGATCATCCCGGCCAGCATCAGGAACAGCACGGCCGCAAGCAGCCTGTGGTCGATGGAGAACCACCAATCCGAAAGCAGGCTGCGTTCGGCGCGTGACAGCCTCATGCGGCAATCGCCTCGCGCATGGAGACGCCCTCGTGCGCAGCGACCAGACGGCGAAACGCCTCGCCGCGCTCGGCAAAATTCGGAAACTGGTCGTAGGAGGCGCAAGCCGGGGACAGCAACACGACCGGCGCGCGCGCCCCGGAGCGCAGCGCATCGCGCGAGGCCGCCGCGACGGCGTTTTCCAGCGTGCCGCACTTCTCATAGGCGACGCGGCCGTCAAGCTGGCGCGCGAAATCATCCGCCGCCTCGCCGATCAGATACGCCTTCGCCACGCGGGAATAATGGGCCTCCAGCCCGGCAAGGCCGCCCTCTTTCGGCTGGCCGCCGACGATCCAGAAGATCGGGGTGAAGCAGGCGAGCGCCCGCGCCGCGGCATCGGCGTTGGTGGCCTTGCTGTCGTTGATGAAGGCCACGCGGCCGAGGCGGCCGACTTCTTCCATGCGGTGCGCCAGGCCGGGAAAGCTGCGCAGCCCCTCGATGACCGCCTCGCGCGACAGGCCCAGCGCCCGCGCCGCCGCAAACGCCGCTGCGGCATTCTCCCAGTTGTGCGCGCCGCGCAGCGCGGGAATGCCGTGCAGGCTGATCGGCGCTTCGACCATGCCGTCCTGCGCCTCGAACAGCCGCCCGTCGCGCACATAAACGCCGTCGCTGACCGGGTGCGCGGTCGATACCGACCGGCGCGCCGCCGCAAACGGCCATTGCTCGGCCAACCGGCGGGTCAGATCGCTGTCCACGCCGATCACGCCGCACTGCGCCGCGCCGAGCCGGTTGAAAATGCGCGCCTTGATGGCCGCGTAGTTCTCCAGCGTGCCATGCCGGTCCAGATGATCCGGCTGCACGTTCAGCAGCACCGAGACATCCGCATCGAGGCCGGGCGTCAGGTCGATCTGGAAGGAGGAGTATTCCAGCACGTAATGCCGCTCGGCCGCGAAGGCGGGCAGGTCCAGCACCGCCTTGCCGATGTTGCCACCGAGCGCCGTGTCACGCCCCGCGCTCGCCAGCAGGTGCGCGATCAGCGCCGAGGTGGTCGATTTCCCGTTCGTGCCGGTGATCGCGACGACCTTGCCGGGCAGCCCCTGATGACGGCGCTCGCGGCAGAACAGTTCGGTATCGCCGATGATCTCGACGCCGGCCGCGCGGGCGCGCTCCACGATCGCGTGCGGCTTTGGATGCGTCAGCGGCACGCCGGGCGAGAGCACGAGCGCATGCAGCCCGGACCAATCCCATTCCTCCGGCGGCGCGAGCGAGGCCCCCGCTTCGCCCGCCCTGGCCCGCGCAGGCGCGTTGTCGTCCCACGCCACGACCTTCGCGCCCCCCAGCGCCAGCGCGCGGGCCGTGGCGATCCCCGACAGGCCGAGGCCGAACACCGCGACGTTCTTATCTGCGCAAACCGTTACGGGAATCATGGTCTTATCCTAACGTAGTTTGAGCGTGGACAGCCCGATCAGCGCCAGCACCACCGAGATGATCCAGAACCTGACGACCACCGTTGCTTCGGCCCAGCCCTTCTGCTCGAAGTGGTGGTGCAGCGGCGCCATGCGGAACACCCGCTTGCCGGTGAGCTTGTAGGAGAGCACCTGCACGATCACCGACAGGGTCTCCAGCACGAACAGCCCGCCGATGATCGCCAGCACGATCTCATGCTTGGTCGCAACGGCGATCGTGCCGAGCGCGCCGCCCAGCGCCAGCGAGCCGGTATCGCCCATGAAGATCATTGCCGGCGGCGCGTTGAACCACAGGAAACCAAGTCCCGCGCCGACCAGGGCACCGCAAACGACCGCCAACTCGCCCGTACCCGGTACGAAATGAATCTGAAGATAATCGGCAAAGATCGCGTTACCGACGAGATACGAAATGAACCCGAATGCGCTGGCCGCGATCATCACCGGCACGATGGCCAGCCCGTCGAGGCCGTCAGTCAGGTTCACCGCGTTGCCCGCCCCGGCGATCACGACCACGCCGAGCACGATGAAAAGCGGGCCGAGGTCGATCAACACGTCCTTGAAGAACGGCACCGCGAGCGAGCTGGAAAAGCCAGCCTCGCCGATCATCATGATCGAGTAGGTGGCGATGCCCGCGACGATCAGTTCGAGAAGCAGCTTGATCCGGCCGGAAAACCCGCCGGTTGAGCGTTTCGTCACCTTCAGGAAGTCGTCGATGAAACCGATCGTGCCGAAGGCCAGCGTCACCGCGAGGACGATCCACACATATTTGTTGGCGAGATTCGCCCAGAGGATCGTCGCCACGCCCACGCCAAGCAGGATCATCAGCCCGCCCATCGTCGGCGTGCCCTGCTTGGTCAGCAGATGCCCCTGCGGCCCATCCGTGCGGATGGGCTGGCCGCGCCCCTGGCGCACGCGCAGAAGGTTGATGAGGCCGGGGCCGAACAGGAACACGACCAGCAGCGCGGTCATGATCGCCCCGCCGGTGCGGAAGGTGATATAGCGGAAAACGTTGAGGATCGGGAACTGATCGCTCAGTTCGACAAACAGATAAAACATCGTTCCCCGTCGACGCCTCTTGGGCGCAATGCTTCGTCGCGGGCGTTGCCCGCCGTCTAGACGGGCTGGGTGACCGCCCGCGCCTGTTCATCCAGCACCTCGCGCACCGCCTCCATGTCGGAGAACGGATAGGTGTGCCCTTTCACGATTTGCCCGGTTTCATGGCCCTTCCCGGCGATGAGAAGCACGTCGCCGCGGCCGAGTTCAGCGATAGCAGTGGCAATGGCGTCGCGCCGGTCGGGGATGTCACGGGCGCCGGGCGCGGCCCGGATGATCTCCTGCCTTATCATGGCCGCGTCTTCGCCGCGCGGGTTATCGTCGGTGACATAGACTCTTTCGGCCAGTTGTTGCGCGATCGCCCCCATCTCGGCGCGCTTGCCGGTGTCGCGCTCGCCGCCGCAGCCAAAGACGACCGCGACCTTGCCGCGCGCGAAGGGCCGCAGTGCGCGCAGGGCGGCATCGAGCGCGTCGGGTGTGTGCGCATAGTCGATGAAGATGCCGCCGCCCGAAGGCGCGTGGCCTGCCAGTTCCATGCGCCCTTGCGCGCCCCGCAGCGTTTCCAGCGCGGGAAATACGGCGTCCGGCGCGCTGCCCGTGGCGAGCGCCAGCCCTGCGGCGATGGCCGCGTTCGACGCCTGAAACGAGCCGGCGAGCGGCAGCGTCACCGAATAGCGCGCGCCGTCGAAGACAAAGTCGACCTCTTGGCCGAAGCCGTGAGGCGTGGGTCGCGACACGCGGATCGCCTCTCCCGCATGACCCACCGTCCAGACCTCGCGCCCGCGCGCCTTCGCGAGCGCCGCAACCCGCGCGCCCTCCGGCCGGTCGACGTCGATTACAGCCGGCGCGCCTTCCGGCAGCACATCCTCGAACAGGCGCATCTTCGCGGCGAAATAGCTCTCGAAGTCCGGGTGATAGTCGAGGTGGTCGCGCGAGATGTTGGTGAAGGCCGCCGCGCTCAAGCGCACGCCGTCGAGCCGGTGCTGCGCGAGGCCGTGGCTGGAGGCTTCCAGCGCCGCATGGGCGACGCCCTCGCGTGCAAGGCCATCAAGAATACGGTGCAGTTCGACCGGCTCCGGCGTGGTGTGGCGCAGCGGGCGCGTTTCGCCATCGACGCGGACGCCCAGCGTGCCGACGCTCGCCGCGCTCAGGCCCTGCGCGCGCCAGATCTGATAGAGGAAGGAGGCAACCGAGGTCTTGCCGTTCGTGCCCGTCACCGCCGCGAGCGTCTCCGGCTGGCGCGGATAGAAGCGCGCGGCGATCTGCGCAAGCCGCCGCCGCGGTTCGCCGTCGCGGATCACGCTCACGCCCTCGGGCACCGGCGCATCCGGCGCGGCGAGCACGGCGACCGCGCCTGCCGCAAGTGCAGCCGGAATGAACTGCGCGCCGTCGACCTTCGTGCCCGGCAGCGCGGCGAACACGAAGCCTGGGCGCACCTCACGGCTGTCCGCCGTGATGCCCGCAATATCAATATCGGCAGAGACGCCGGAAGGGACGCCGCCTGCCAGCTCGCTGAGCTTCATTTTTGTCTGGCCTCGCCGGAAGCCGGTTCACCATCGGAATGGTTCGGTTAATAGGCGGTGCCGGCGACTTCGTCAAACGCGCGTTCCGGTGCGATGCCGAGGATCGGGGCCGCCCGCTTGACGACCGCCGCAACCGTCGGCGCTGCGTTCCAGGCCGCTTCCGTCCGTCGGTGCGCCGCCTTCGTCGGTCTCGGTTCATCTATCATGACCAAAACCAGATATTGCGGATCGTCCATCGGAAACGCGGCAAAAAATGTACTAATGACCTTTTCACGGGAATAACCGCCTGCGATGGGCTTGTTGGCGGTGCCGGTCTTGCCGCCCAGGCGGTAGCCCTCGACCTTCGCGCGCCGGCCGGTGCCTTCGGCGACGTTGCGGCGCAGGAGACGGCGCATCGCGTCGCTGGTGCTGGAGCGCAGCACCTTTTCGGCCAGCCGGCGGCCCTCGCTGCGGCTGCGCTTCAGAAAGGTCGGCCGCACCAGATAGCCGCCATTGACGAGCGCCGCGCTGGCGGCAGCGAAGTTCAGCGGCGCGACGGCGATGCCGTGACCATAGGAGACCGTAACCGTGGTGGACTCCCGCCAGACCTTCGGCACGAGCGGGTCTGCGGTCGGCGGCAATTCTGTTTTCAGCGGGTCTGTCAGCCCCAGGCGTTCAAGGAATTCGCGCTGGCGATAACCGCCGACATCGAGCGCGATGCGCGCGGAGCCTGTGTTGGATGAGCGGATGAAGATTTCCGGGACGGTGGCGTAGGTTTTTTTGGCGTACTTGTCGACGATCCGGAAGCCCCCGACATTCACCGGCTGCTTGATGTTGTAGCGATCGTCGAGCCTGATGATGCCGTGATCGAGCGCCATCGCCACGGTGAACGCCTTGAACACCGAGCCCATTTCGTAGGTGTCGGCCACCAGCCGGTTCTGGCGATGCGGCTTGAGCGACTCCTCGCGGTGGTTCGGGTCGTAGTCGGGTAGCGAGGTCATGGCCACCACCTCACCGCTGTGCACGTCCATCACCAGACCGGCCACCGCTTTGGCCTCATAGCTCTCGTGCGCACGGCGCAGCTCTTCGCGCAGGATGTGCTGGACGCCCAGATCAAGGGCCAGCCGCACCTTTGGCCGCTCGTCAGGCGATGGCGCCGGCTCGGCAATGCCGCCCGCGCTATCGATATGCTTCTCGATACCAGCGATGCCGCGATTGTCGACATTGGTGTGGCCCAGCACATGCACCCCGGTCGGGCCAGACGGATAGACGCGCTGGTTGGCGGTCAGCAGCCCCACGCTCGGCAGGCCGAGGCGATGGACAGCCTGCGCCTGTTTCGGCGTGAGGCCACGATAGAGCCAGACGAAGCGCCCCTCGCCCGACAACTTCTTGCGCAGCGTTGCAATGTCCTGATCCGGCAGCACGCGGGCGAGCTTCTCCGCGGCGTCATCGACATTCACGACGCGCGCCGGATCGCCATAGGCCCAGTAAACCTGCAGGTCGGTCGCCAGCATCCGGCCGTTGCGATCGACGAGGTTGGGCCGCGAGATCGAGCGCGGCGCGTCCGGCTGCGCGACGGCGATCCGCGGCGCATCCTCCGGCCCCACGCCCAGCGCGATCAGCCGCGCGGCCAACCCGGCAAAGCACAGGACCAGCGCGCCCAGCACCAGGCTGATACGCACCGCATCCGGCCCGCCGGCCCGGCGGCGTTTGGGCTGCCCGCTCATGGCCGCTCTCCCTCGCTGCGCGCGGCTCGCGGTCCGGCGATCTCGGCGAACGACGTGATCTGCTCCGGCGTGACCGGCTCCAGCCCAAGGCGCTCGCGACGGATCCGCTCCAGGCGCTCCGGGCGCGTGAGATAGGTCCATTCGGCGCGCAGCACAGACAGCGCGCGCGTCTCCTCGGAAATCTCACGCGACAGCGCCGAAGCCCGCGCCTCCAGTTCGCGGGTTTCGTGCTTCTGCTGGTAGATCAGCATCAGCAGGCCCGCCATCACGCCGAACAGAACGAAATTCACAACACGCATGACTGAACGCCTTACCCTTAAGACTTCCGGCGACTTTGCGCCGGTTACGGTAAACATTTCCTAACCAAGCGCGGAGATTGGCCGCACATCCAGGCGCGGCAGGCCCAACGCTTCGCGGTCCAGCGGGAGCGGCGGCGCGTCGGTGCGCACGCCCCAGCGCAGCCGGGCCGAGCGGGCGCGCGGGTTCGCGTCGATTTCGGCGTCGTCCGGCGTCACCGGCTGACCGCGGGGCAGCCGGAAGCTGGGCGCGGGTGCGGCGGTGTCCGGCGGGAGGTGGCGCGACGGCGCGGGCGTCTTGCCGCTGCGCGCGGCGAAGAAGCGCTTGACGATACGGTCTTCGAGCGAGTGGAAGCTGACGACGGGGAGGCGGCCGCCCGCGCGCAGCAGGCGCTCGGCCCCGGCCAGCACTTCGGCCAGTTCGCCGAGTTCGTCATTCACGTAAAGGCGCAAGCCCTGAAAGGTGCGCGTGGCGGGGTGGATGCGGTCGCCGCGTTTCGGCCCCAGCACCTCCTCGACGATCTGCGCGAGCCGCCCGGTGGTCTCGATCGGCGCGTCGGCGCGCGCGGCAACGATACGCTTTGCGATGGCGCGGGCGCGCTTCTCCTCGCCCAGCCGCTGGAAAATCTGCGCCAGTTCGCGCTCGTCCAGCGTGTTGACAACGTCCGCCGCGCTCGCCCCCTCGGCGGACATGCGCATATCGAGCGGGCCCTCCTGCATGAAGGAGAAGCCGCGCCCGGCCTCGTCGAGCTGCATGGACGACACGCCGACATCCAGCACCACGCCATCCGGCGCAAAGCTGTGCGCGCTCGCGATCTGCTCTATCTGGGAAAAGCGCGCCTGCGCCACATGAAGCCGGCCGGGATGTTCGCCCGCGAGCGCCTGCGCCCGCGCGATGGCCGCCGGGTCGCGATCGATGGCCAGCACTTCCGCGCCGGCCTCCAGCAGCGCGCGCGTATATCCGCCCGCGCCGAATGTCGCGTCAATGAATCGTTCGCCGCTTTGCGGAGCGAGCGCCCGCA
>CAYYSM010000035.1:3861-13441 GCA_964474225.1 uncultured Hyphomicrobiaceae bacterium | reverse complement strand
CCGGGCAGAGCTACCCGGTCAACGACTGGCGCGGGATCGACGCGCCGACATCGCCGCTGAAGCTGCGCGCCTGCTTCCGCCTGGCCGAAGCCCCCGACGCGCCGATCGCCGAAAACGCCGCGCCGCTGGTCGCCCCCGACTGGTTCGACTGTTTCGATGCCGAGGCGCTCCAAAGCGCGCTGGAGGCGGGTGAGGCAACCGCCTATCTCGCCGCGCGCGATGAGTTCGGCGCCGCCAACCGCATCGTCGCCCGCTTTCCCGATGGCCGGGCCTATATGTGGCGCCAGCTCAAGCCCGACCTCGACGAATGACCCGCCACACCGGCGCATGACGGAATGAGCCATGCCTGATCTGCTGCTCGAACTGTTGTCCGAAGAAATCCCGGCGCGGATGCAGGCCCGGGCCGAAGAGGACCTGCGTAAGCTGATTTGCGAGGGTTTGCGCGAAGCGGATTTCACCTTCGGCGCGACGCAGACCTACGCGACGCCGCGCCGCCTGGCGCTCATTATCGAGGGGCTGGCCGATCGTTCGCCGCCGCGGCGCGAGGAGCGCAAGGGCCCGCGTGTCGACGCACCGGAAAAGGCGATCAACGGCTTCCTGCGGTCGGCCGGACTGGAGAGCCTCGACCAATGCGAGACGCGCGCGGACAAGCGCGGCGAGTACTACGTCGCGGTGATCGAGCAGGAAGGAGAGAACGCGGCCAACGCCCTCGCGCGGATCGTGCCGCAGGCGGTACGCAAGTTCCCTTGGCCGAAATCCATGCGCTGGGGCGCGGGCAGCCTTCGTTGGGTGCGTCCGCTGCACGGGATCGTCTGCACGCTGGACGGCGAGGTCGTCGATCTGGAGGTGGACGGCATCCGCAGCGGCGACGCCACTTACGGCCACCGCTTCATGGCGGCCGAACCGGACGATCCTATTAGACCAAAGTCTATATCAGTTCGGCGCGCGCGGGACTATGCAACCGCGCTGGAGAAGGTTAACGTCATAGTTGCAAGACCGAAGAGGGCGCAACTTATACGGGACTCAGCAAAGCGCCTGGCTTCCGAGCAGGACCTACAGCTAGTCGAAGACCACGGGCTGATCGACGAGAACGCGGGGCTTGTCGAGTGGCCCGTGGTGCTGTCTGGCAGCTTCGACGCAAACTTCCTCGATGTCCCGCCGGAAATGCTCATCACCTCCCTCAAAGAGCATCAGAAATGCTTTTCGCTGCGCCGGAAGGACGGCGCGCTGGCGAACCGCTTCATCCTGGTCGCCAATATCGAAGCAGATGATGGCGGCGCCGCGATCGTCGAGGGCAACGAGCGCGTGATCCGCGCGCGGCTGTCGGACGCCAAGTTCTTCTGGGACAACGACCGCGCGCGCGGGCTGGAGGCGATGGCGCCGAAGCTGGGCGAGATCACCTTTCACGACAAGCTGGGCACGGTGGGCGAGCGGGTCGAGCGCGTAGCGCGGCTGGCGCGCGAGATTGCGCCGGTGGCGGGCGCGGACGCGGACATGGCTGAGCGCGCGGCGCGGCTGGCCAAGGCCGATCTGGTCAGCGAGACGGTGGGCGAGTTCCCCGAGGTACAGGGCGTCATCGGGCGCTACATCGCGCTGGAAAGCGGCGAGGACCGGGAGGTGGCCGAGGCCATCGCCATGCATTACAAGCCGGCAGGCCCGTCCGACGATGTGCCCGCCGCGCCGGTGTCGATCGCCGTTGCTCTCGCGGACAAGCTCGACATGCTCGCCAGCTTCTGGGCGGTCGGCGAGAAGCCGACCGGCAGCAGGGACCCATTCGCGCTGCGCCGCGCCGCGCTTGGCGTCGTGCGCATCGTGCTGGAGAACCGGCTGCGTCTCAATCTGCTGTCGTATTTCGCCATACCGATCGCCAATGTCTGGCTGCATGTCAGCCACGACCAGCACCAGCGCTATGTCGCCGAAGCCTTTGACCTGGAGACACATGGGCTGGCGCCGGAGGGCTATGCCGACCTGATCGCGGATCGGCTCGACACGCTGGAAAATGCTGAGGCCTTCGCAGAAAAGACGAAGGAGGCCGCGCTTGCGGTCGCGCTCGACCTACTCGGCTTCTTCGCCGACCGCCTGAAGGTCCACCTGCGCGAACAGGGCGTGCGCCACGACCTGATCGACGCGGTGTTCGCCCTGCCCGGTCAGGACGACCTCTTGATGATCGTCGCGCGCGTCGAGGCGCTCGGCCGCTTCCTGGAGACCGAGGACGGCGCGAACCTGCTTGCCGGCGTCAAGCGCGCGGCCAATATCGTGGCGCTGGAGGAGAAGAAGGACGGGCGCAGCTACGCGGCCAAGCCGCAGCCCAAACTGTTCGCGCTGGATGAGGAGCGCGCGCTGCATGACGCGATCAAGGCGGTGAACCGCGCGCTCGCCAAGGCGCTGAAGGCGGAGGATTTCGAAAAGGCGATGGCGGAGATCGCCAAGCTGCGCGCGCCGGTCGACGCCTTCTTCGACCACGTGACGGTCAATGCCGACGACCCCGCCCTGCGCGAGAACCGGCTGAAGCTGCTCGCGCAAATCCGCGCGGCCGCCGCCCAGATCGCCGACTTCGCCAAGATCGAGGGCTAGGGAAAGGCTTTGGGCACCCACGCGGACGCCCCTCTCCGAGGCCAGGCGAATACCGCCAAGAAAGATGCAATTCTTCGCACATTTTACAAGAATGCGCGCCTGATCTATGTTTCTGCCGGTTTATTGCAGCGTAGGGAGAGTTGTCATGAGGACGATACTCGCCGTCGCAAACCGGAAAGGCGGTGTGGGCAAGTCGACCATCGCCACAATGGTCGCGCACGCATTCTCGGTCTGGGGGGAAATGCGTGTGCTACTCATTGACGTCGATGCGCAGGCGAACTCGTCGCTTATTCTGATCGGCGGCGAAGGGTGGGTCCACGCGCGCAAGAGAAACGCGACCCTGGCCGACTACATCTACGATTTTTTTCCGACCAAGCCTGCGGACCCGCGCGCTTACGTGATGCCAGAGGCATCTGATCTTAGCGCAGAGCACGGTGGCGCTCCGCCCTTGACGCTCATGCCCGGCTCGCTTGAGATCGAAGATCGCGAGCACGAAATCATGGTCCGGCTGGCGTCTCAGGGAACGCCCTTTCATCAGGTCGAAAAAGCGGTGACCACCCGTTTTCAGACACTTCTTCGCAAGGCGGCGGAGGGCTATGATCTCGTGATCCTCGACTGCCCGCCGGGCATTTCGTTCTCCACACGCGCGTCCATCGCGATCGCCGACACCGTACTGGTGCCCTTTCGCCCAGATTATGTATCCTTGTTCGCAGTTGACCGAATCGGCCGGATGATCGAGGACTGCCACCCGCCGTGTCAGCTCAAGGACATTCCGATGAATCAGCGCCGCTACGTCTCGCTGGCAAATATGTACCGCGAGACGTCGGTCCATGACCGTCTTGTCGACGAAATGGCTGCGTTCCATCCGGTGATGAATACGCGCATTCCCCAGACTGCGGCGATTGCCAATGCCTTCGACTGGGAAGCCAATCGACGGACGATCCGCCAGAAATACAAGTCGGCGCTGCCACATGTTGAAGCGCTTTACAATGAGCTGCTGCCCGTCATTGAAAGACACCGCAGTTCGGGCGAGGAGACCAGTGTATGACCAAATCCGAGAATCCAGTCCCCGCTGACCAGATCCTGGCGAAAATTTTTGAAGTCGTTCTCGAGGAGGCCCGTCAAAGGCCGGAATTCGCCGAAAAGCTGGTGAAGGCGCTGCCGCACGGCGCAGTCGCCGAGATTAAGAAGCCGGAGCGATCGCGAAAGACGAGAGCTGGCTTCGATCCAAATGCGTTCAGCCTTGTCGCCGTCCTGCAAACGGAAGGAACTGCAGGGCTCAAACGCCGGCTCAATCCGATCCGGCGGAAACAGGATTTGCGGGCGCTAGCGCAGGCGCAGCACATGCCCGTCGATCGTCAGACCTTCTATAGCGACAGGACAAAGCTGCAAGCGCTAAAGGACGAACTGATCAGAGCAACTGAGGCACGGATTGCCGACCGCATAGCGGCGGCCAGTTAGGCAGCAGAACTTACATCGTGGCGTCCGGCAGGTTGTCGAGGTCGTCGATATACCACTCCTCGGCCTTCACAACCGCCGGATTGACCCCGTTCTCATAAATCCAGCTATCGACGGCATAGCGCTGGCCGGTTTCGTTCTCCACCAGCACCGCGGTCCAGTGCGGCCAGTATTTCACGCCCATCAGGATGTTGCCCTTGGAGAAGGGCCGCGCGACGCGGTGGTGCTTCAGCAGGTTATTGTGCTGCATGACGAGCAGATAGCTTGTCGTGTTCGTCGCTTCGTCCACGCAGTCTTGCTGGGTCGGGTCGCCCGAGGCGGCGAAATCCATGCCCGGCCGGTCCTTGTCGGTGCCGATCTCCTTGCCGACGCGCTTTTCGATCCAGGCAATGGCGTAGGCGATGCCGCGCCGCTCCTCATGCGGCGTGTCCGCCTTCTTTGTTGTGCGGATGATGTTGCGGATCTTGGCGATGTCCGCGCTGGTGAAGCGGAACCTGGTCTGCTCCTGGCAGCCATAGGCGTGGCAGACCGTCACAGTGTTGCCGCGCGGCGGAAGCGAGTCGAACTCGTTATAATGCAGCGACGGGGAGCCCGTGCGCTCGTAGGTGCAACCGGCAAGAACCAAGGCCGCGGCGGCGGCGAAGAACAGCTTACGCATGGCTGATCCGTTGGATGAAGCGTGCGGAAAACGGGCATGATCGACCACTCCTGTTACCTATAGCATCGGCCTGACGGAGCGGGAATTAACACGCCCGTGAGCCAGTGCCGATTTGCCCCGGTTGTCGCCGGCCGGCAACACTCGCGCGCCTTGCCTCAGACGGGCGGCGTCACTACGATCCGGGACATGATGAAGGAACAGATGCGACCCATTCACATTATCGGCGGCGGTCTCGCCGGTTCGGAAGCTGCATGGCAGGCGGCGAATGCCGGCGTGCCGGTGATCCTGCACGAGATGCGCCCGGCGCGCGAAACGGACGCGCACAAGACCGACGGGCTGGCGGAGCTGGTGTGCTCCAACTCGTTCCGCTCCGACGATGCGGAGACGAACGCGGTCGGCCTGCTGCATGCGGAGATGCGCCGCGCCGGCTCGCTCATCATGGCGGCGGGCGACCGGCATCAGCTCCCGGCTGGCGGCGCGCTGGCGGTAGACCGCGAGGGTTTTTCGGCCGATGTGACGCAGCATATCCACGAGCATCCGCTGATCACGGTCGAGCGCGGCGAAGTCGACGGTATGCCGCCAGAGGACTGGGACAGCGTCATCATCGCGACAGGACCTTTAACCTCACCCGATTTGAGCGCGGCGATCCAGAGCCTCACCGGCGAGAGCGAGCTGGCCTTCTTTGACGCCATCGCGCCAATCGTGTTCCGCGACAGCATCGACTTCGACATCTGCTGGTTCCAGTCCCGCTATGACAAGCCCGGCCCGAGCGGCACCGGCGCGGACTACATCAACTGCCCGATGGACAAGGCGCAATATGACGCCTTCATCGATGCGCTGCTTGCCGCCGAGACCGTCGGCTTCAAGGACTGGGAAAAGGACACGCCCTATTTCGACGGCTGCCTGCCCATCGAGGAGATGGCCGCCCGCGGGCGCGAGACCCTGCGCCACGGGCCGATGAAGCCGATGGGCCTGACCAATCCGCGCGACCCGCACACCAAGCCCCACGCGGTCGTGCAGCTTCGCCAGGACAATGCGCTCGGAACTCTGTGGAACATGGTCGGCTTCCAGACCAAGATGCGCTACGGCGAGCAGGCCGGCGTGCTCCGCATGATCCCGGGGCTGGAGAATGCGCGCTTTGCACGGCTCGGCGGGCTGCATCGTAATACGTTTCTGAACAGCCCGAAGCTGCTGGACGAGACCTTGCGGCTCCGCACCTGTCCGCGGCTGCGCTTCGCCGGGCAGATCACCGGCGTGGAAGGCTATGTGGAGTCCGCGGCGATCGGGCTGCTGACCGGGCGATTCGCCGCCGCCGAACGGCTGGGCCAGGCCATCGCGCCGCCCCCGGCCGTCACCGCCATGGGTGCCTTGCTCGCGCATATCACAGGCGGGCACATCGCCGCGCCAGATGATGGCGGCGGGGCGCGCAGCTTCCAACCGATGAACGTGAATTTCGGGCTGTTCCCGCCGGTTGAGGCGCCGCGCACGGACGAGGACGGCAAGCGGCTTAAGGGCAAGGCGAAGTCGGTCGCGCGCAAGAAGGCGATGTCGGCGCGGGCGCTGCATGCGATCGACGCGTGGCTCGGACCGGCGCGCGCCGCCGCCGAGTAGCGTCATTGCGAGCGAAGCGACGCAATCCAGCCCTGCACTCCGCGCCCAGCAACTGGATCGCTTCGGCTCTTCGAGCCTCGCGATGACGGAATCGAGCGAGCGAGTTCAGGAGAGGCGGCCGGTCACGTTCGCGCGCCACATCCGCCAGAAGCCGGTGAATGGCTGGGGCTTCGGCACCTCGCGCAGCGGATCGCGCCCCGGCCGCGCCAGCGCGCGCAACTGACTGCGCACCAGCGCCAGCGGCAGGAACGCCGGGCGCGCCTGCGGCGGCAGCGCGGCAAACTCCTCGGCGGCGACAGCGCGATGCGCTTCGGCCAGGTCGCGCAGACGCGCCAGTTCGCCCTCTAGCGCCTCCGTCACCTTTCCCGCCCGCACATCGCCTGTCTGCACGCCCGCGTCCGCAAGCTCCGCACACGGCAGCAGCAGCAGCCCGCGCGCGCGATGCACCGGCAGTGCCCGCATGATCCCCGCCAGCCCGAACGCGATCCCGGCATGACGCGCGAGATGCGCCGCGCGCTCGTCGCGCTGGCCGAGGATGTATCCGGCGAGCTGGAATACCGTGCCGGCCGTGCGTGCGAGATAGTCCTCCAGATGCGTCTGGTCGGGCATCGGCGTGGCAGCCAGATCGCTCTGGCGCGCGTCGATCATGTCGGCGAGCAGGTCGCCGGGCAGCACGCAGCGCCGCCGCGCCAGCGCCAGCGCATCCGCGACCGGGTGACCGATCGTCTCGCCCGCCTGTGATCGCTCCAGCCCCTCGCGCCACCACTCCAGGCGAATTTCGCCCAGCATGGACTCGCTGACCTCCTCGCGCACGCGCGCCAACTCGACGTTAAAGGCGAACAGGCTGAGCAGGTGGTCACGCTGCGGACGCGGCGCAAACAGCGCGGCGCGGTAGCGGTCGCGGTCGAGGCGGCGGACGGTGTCGGCGACGATCGCTGCGCGCTCGGCGTCATCCATCGCCGCGGCGGGTTCGGTGAGTTCTGGATCGTGCGCGGTCATTCCGGCTCGGGCGTGGCAGCGGCCTCCGCGCCCCGGCCCGCGGGCATGAGCGCGGCGGCGAACTGGCGCTCCTCGGAAATGAGCAGCGACAGCGTTCGACAGGCGGGCCCGGTCGCCATCACCTCCAGGCCGAGCCCGGCCTCCGCGCAGGCGGCATGAACTTCGGGCGCGGGGAAGACCTGATGCGCGCCGGTGCCGAGCAGGATGAAGTCGATGCCCGGCGCGGCGGCCATCGCTGGCGCGAGATCGCCAGGCGTCAGCGCCTCCGGGCCGTGCGCGACAGGCCAGGAGAATACGCCTTCGGGCAGGATCAGCGCCGGGCCGTCGTAGCGCACCTGGCCGCCCCAGAACGCGAAACCGCTCTCGCTATAGGCGTGAACTGGCGTTGTATCGCAGAGTCTG
Source organism: uncultured Hyphomicrobiaceae bacterium (assembly GCA_964474225.1). Taxonomy (GTDB): domain Bacteria; phylum Pseudomonadota; class Alphaproteobacteria; order Rhizobiales; family Rhodomicrobiaceae; genus Dichotomicrobium. The sequence goes on along the minus strand of CAYYSM010000035.1, from coordinate 5,739 downwards.
TGCATGACCCATGAATTGGGTGAGCGCGCCCGGCCTGTCAAAGCCGAAGCGCGTTGTGGCCGCTCGCGCGATGGCTCAGGATGCGGTCTCGCGCGCTTCCTCGCTCGCTGTCGCTTGACCGCCCTGCTCCTTGATCTTGGCACCGCCCAGCCCGCTCCAGTCGCGCTTGACGCCCAGCATCAGCAGCAGAGGCGCGGCCACGAAGATCGAGGAATAGGTCCCGATCACGACGCCCCAGATCATCGCGAAGACAAAGCCGCGGATGACCTCCCCGCCCAGAATATAGAGCGACAACAGCGCGATCAGGGTCGTCACGGAGGTGACGATCGTGCGCGACAGCGTCTCGTTGACTGACTGATCCAGAAGGTCAGTCAGCGGCATCTTCTTATATTTGCGCAGGTTCTCGCGCACGCGGTCGTAGACCACCACGGTGTCGTTCAGGGAGTAGCCGACGATTGTCAGGATCGCCGCGATGATGGGCAGGCCGAACTCGATCTGCAGCGCGGAGAACATGCCGATGGTCAGCACCACGTCATGCACCAGCGCGATGACCGCGCCGACGGAGAACTGCCACTCGAAACGAAGCCAGATGTAGACCAGTACGGCGAAGATCGCCAGGATGACCGCCAGCGTGCCGGACTCGATCAGCTCCTGCGAAACCGTCGGCCCAACCACCTCCACACGACGGTATTCGACATCTTCGCCGAGCGCCCCGCGCACCTTCTCCACGACGGCCTGCTGCGCCTGCTCGCCGCCTGGCTGCTCCTGAACGCGGATCAGCACGTCATCAGGCGCGCCAAAGGTCTGGATCTGCACGTCGCCGAGGCCGAGGCCACCCAACTCGTCGCGCAGTTCGCCGATATCGGCCGGGCCGTCGGTCTTGATCTCGATGAGCGTGCCGCCGCGGAAGTCGATGCCGTAGTTCAGCCCGACGCCGAAGAACAGCATGACCGAGAGCAGCATCAGCACCGCCGATGCCAACATCGCGATGCGGTGATAGGCCATGAACGGGACGTGCGTGTCGGCGGGGACCAGCTTGATCGGCTTGAAAGGCATGGCCGATTGAACCTCCTAGATCGGAACCGTGCGCGGGCGCGTCTGCTGCAGCCAAAGCACGACCATCATCCGCGTAAACATGAGCGCCATGAACACCGACGTGAAAATGCCGATCGACAGCGTCACGGCGAAGCCGCGCACCGGCCCGGACCCGAGCCAGAACAGGATCAGGGCCGCGATGAACGTTGTAATGTTGGCGTCGAGGATGGTGTTGATCGCGCGCGAGAAGCCAATGTCGATCGCGGCAATGGGCGTCTTGCCCGCACGCAGCTCCTCGCGGATGCGCTCGAAGATCAGCACGTTAGCGTCCACGGCCATGCCGACGGTCAGCACGATCCCGGCGATGCCGGGCAGCGTGAGCGTGGCCTGCAGCGCGGAGAGCACGCCAAGAATGACCCCGATATTGGCCAGCAGCGCGATATTGGCGAACACGCCGAACAAACCGTAGGCGACAACCATGAAGACAACCACGCCGATCAGGCCGACGATGCCCGCGATCTGGCCGGCTTCGATGGAATCTGCGCCGAGGCTCGGCCCAACCGTGCGCTCCTCCAGGATCGTCAGCGAAGCCGGCAGCGCGCCCGAGCGTAGCAGGATCGCCAGGTTGTTCGCTTCCTCGACCGAGAAGTCGCCGGAAATCTGCCCCGTGCCGCCAAGGATCGGCTCTTGGATCACCGGCGCGGAGATCACCTCGCCGTCCAGGACGATGGCGAACGGCCGCCCGACATTCTCCGACGTGACATCGCCGAAGCGCCGCGCACCCGACGCGTTGAAGCGGAAGGTGACGATCGGCTCATTCGTGCGCTGGTCGAAGCTGGGCTG
>CAYYSM010000035.1:0-3851 GCA_964474225.1 uncultured Hyphomicrobiaceae bacterium | reverse complement strand
CGAGGTCCTCGCCGCTGATGATCGCACGCCTCTTGAGCAGATACAGGTCCTGCGTGGCGCCATCCGTGCCTGGATAGACCTCCGAGCCGGGCGGCGGGCGATTGGCCTCGGCCTCCTGCGGCGACATCGACTGGTCGACAAGCTGGAAGGTCAGCTTCGCGGTCTGGCCCAGCAGGTCCTTGAGCCGCTCCGGGTCCTGAAGACCGGGCACCTGCACGAGCACGCGGTCAACGCCCTGACGCTGGATGTTCGGCTCGGTGGTGCCCAGCGCGTCGATACGCCGGCGGATCGTCTCGATGGTCGAGCCGACGGCGGAGCGCAGCCGCTGCGCAAAGGCCTCCTCGGTGAGGTCCACGAAGAGCTGATCGCCCTCGCGCGTTACCTCGATATCCGTGCCGCCGCCCACGCCGGTCAGCAGATTACCGTCGAGCGGCTGCGCGAGATTGGAGACGGCCTGGAACGCTTCATCGACACGGCCAGGCTCGCGGATCGTGACGGCGACATCCTCGTCGGTCACGCGCAGATTTCGGTAACCGATGCGCTGGTCCCGCAGGGCGATGCGCACATCGTCGCGGATGGCCTCCAGCCAGTCGGCGCGCAATTCGCCGGTGTCGATCTCAAGCAGCAGATGCGAGCCGCCCTGCAGGTCAAGCCCGAGATGCACCTGCTTGTTCGGCATCCAGTCGGGCAGGCCAGCCAGCGTGTTCTTCGGGAGCGCGTTCGGCAGCGCGTAGGCGATGCCGATCAGCACCACCCCGAGCACCAAGATCATTTTCCAGCGCGAGAAATAGAGCATAAGGCCACCAGATTACGGCAGGCGCTGCGCTGCGCCCGCGCGGTCATTTCTTTCAGGCGTTGTCGCCGCCGCTATCCTTAGATTGCTCCGCCGAAGCGCCGTTGCCGCTCTTGGCGCGGCTGCGACGGGTGCGCGTCGAACCGGAACCCGAACCCGACTTGGCCGTCGTTCCCGACTTCCCGCCGGCGGTCTTGCGCGTGCTGCCGCTGGCGCTCGTTGAACGGGATTTGCGCTGCGCAGGCTTCTTCGCCGCGCCATTGGCCGATTTTGCCCTGGCGGGAGCTTCTTCCTGCGCCTCGGCGTCTTCGCTCTCGTCGGTAAGTTCCTCGGTCTTCTCGGCTTCCCTGGACGCCTTTGCCGCGCCGCGCACTTCGCCCTTCGGCCGGACCTCGGACAGCGTATTGCGGACGACGCTCACACGCACGCCGTCGGCGATATCGACGCGGATTTCATCGTCGTCCACAACGCTGACGACCTTGCCGACCAGCCCGCCGGCCGTCACCACCGTGTCGCCGCGCTTCACGTTCGCGACCATCTCGCGATGCGCCTTCAGCCGCTTCTGCTGCGGCCGGATGATGAGGAAATACATGATCGCGAAGATCAGGATGAACGGCATCAACTGGAGGAGAATGTTCCCTCCTCCGGGCGCCGTGGTGGTTTGGGCCAGGGCGGGCGTGATGAACATGCTACGGTCCTTTGACTTGAAGCTGGGGCCAGACGCTTCTCAGATGACTTGATCGGATTACCTGCGCGGCCGATACGCGAGATCGTTGCGCGCAAATGAGAGGCGAAACCGCACTGTTCCCGCAATTGGCCGCGACTATAGCCGCACATGCATGCATTGCAACCGATTGCGGACAGCACCCGCGCCTTCAACGCGAAATAATCACGGACGCCACATTTTGCGACCCTCCGCACAACCGCGCACGACCGAATTCGTCTGTCGGCGGCGGCTGGACAACAGCGGGCACGGCGCGTAACACACGCAGCAAACCGGGAACAACAGCATGACCGCGCAAGAACAACACGACCGATTTCGCCAGTTCGCGCTGATCGAGCGGATAGCTGATGCGCTGGAACGGCTTGCCCCGCCCCGGCCCGCTGCGGCGGATTTCAGCGCCGCCGAGGCGTTCATCTGGCATCCGTCCCCGGGCGCGTTTCAGCCAGTGCCGGAGGTGAACCGCGTGCCGCTGGAGCTGCTGCGCGCGATCGCGCCGATGCGCGACCGGCTGCTCGACAATACGGAGCGCTTCGCGCGCGGGCTGCCCGCCAACAACGCCCTGCTCTGGGGGGCACGCGGCATGGGCAAGAGTTCGCTGGTAAAGGCGGTGCACGCGCGCGCCAGCGAGGTGATCGCGGCGGACGGACCGGGCCTCAAGCTCGTGGAGATTCACCGCGAGGACATCGGCACGCTGCCGCAGTGTCTCAGCGCCCTGCGCGGCGACTCCAACCGCTTCGTCGTGTTCTGCGACGACCTGTCATTCGATGACGGCGACACCTCCTACAAGTCACTCAAGGCCGTGCTCGAAGGCGGCATCGAGGGGCGACCGGAGAACGTCATTTTCTATGCGACCTCGAACCGGCGGCACCTGATGCCGCGCGACATGATGGAGAACGAGCGCTCCACCGCGATCAATCCGGGCGAGGCGGTCGAGGAGAAGGTCTCACTGTCGGATCGGTTCGGCCTGTGGATCGGCTTCCACCACTGCTCGCAGGACGACTTCCTGGAGATGGTGCGGGCCTATGCCGAGCACTATCGCTTGCCGATCGCGCCGGACGCGCTGGAGGCGCGCGCGAAGGAATGGGCGATGACGCGCGGCGGGCGGTCAGGCCGGGTGGCGTGGCAGTTCATTCAGGATTTGGCGGGCGAACTGGAAACGCCGCTGCGCGACGGGTAATTACGGCGCGATCGGGATTTCGCCGACCGTCTCGGTCGCGTTGGCCGAGGGCGGCGCGAACCACTCGCCCTCGGGCCACATGCGCTGCTGGAAGAACTGGTCGAGTTGGAGCGAAGCCATCGTCTCGACGAACGGCGTGAGCGTTGGCGCGAAGGTGATCGCTGCAAGGAACGCCGCGGTCATCAGCAGCGAGGCGCGGGGCGAGTCATACTCCCAGAACTTCAGCGCGCTGCCGAACGAGCGCTTGATGTACGCGCCCTCGAAATCGACGGAATAAACCTCGTCGAGCGTCAGGTGGACCATATAGCCGAGGAACACAAACAACCCGCCGAGCCAGCCGATGGCCGGGTCACGTCCGAGCAGATGCGTCAACACGATCGCCGTGAGCGCCATGAAGACGAAGCCGGCAAGCACCGAATGGAAGATGCCGCGATGCACCGCATGGCGATGGAAGAAGCGCCAAAGGCCAAGTCGTATGAGCGCGTAGACGCCCAGCCAGATCGCCCAAAGTTCGGCGATTGAATAGACGCTGTAAAACTGGAACAGCGCGATAAAGGCGAACAGGATGCCGAGCGCGCCGAACAGCATCCGCGAGGGGTGCGATTTCTGCAGGTCAATGTCGGGCAGGATGCTGCCGACAATGCCCGCAGCGGTCAGCGTGGCGAGTTCGCTCGGCGGCACCGCGCCCGCGGCAAGCGTAACCGAGGCGGCCAACCCGCTTGCGACAGCGCCAACGGCAAGATGCGTCGAAAAATTTGCCACGCCGGTCTCCAGACTTGATGAGGCAGACGATAGGCGATTCGCCTCGGCCGAGCGATGCGGCAGCGAATTTGACCACAGGCATCTTCAAATGCTGGCGCAAAAGCTGAGCGGACGGATCAGGATTGAGTTGTCGCAAGCAAGCCATTTTTCCGGCCAAGGGCGCACCCTGGTCACGATTGAGACGGACCAAGGCCGGCCGACTTGTTTTTTGGTTGCGTCGCCGCGCTCAAGCCTCTTTAGATCGGAAAACTCGAATTTCATTGTTGCGTGAGCATACTGCACAGCACGGCACGCCCCAAAAAACATCGACGCGCGGCGCGGGGAGCACGCATGGGACAGATCGGCTTCGGCCTGGAACGCTTCATCGCCCATCCCCTGGAGATCGTCGACGGGTT
>CAYYSM010000034.1:4753-13452 GCA_964474225.1 uncultured Hyphomicrobiaceae bacterium | reverse complement strand
CACCCGTGCTGCCGACCGAGAACCCACTCGACTGCAGCACCTCGACGGCCTCATGCAGCCCGGCCTCGACATTGCGCTCCAGGAACAGCAGCGGACCTTCGACCGCCTTGGCCCGGCCACGCACCAGCAAGTCCGCCCAGATGCTCATTCCTGCGTCTCCCGCGCTTTCAGCGCGCCGAGCTGATCGTCAAGCTCGCTGCGCAGGTCGTCGAAGCGCTCGATTTCATCTTCGCCGATCTCCTCGCCCATGCGCTGCAGCCGCCGGTAGACTGAAAGCCCGGCGATGTCCTCCGGGTCCGCGCCGCGCTCCAGCGCCTCGAAGGCGAGGTCGATGAAGCGAATGACGAGGCGCAGCATCTCGATCTGCCGCTCGGGCGAGCAGTAGCGGTCCGTCTTCGAGAAGGCCGATTGGCTCAAGAGCGCCTCGTTGACGAGTTGCGCGCAGGTGAGGGTGAGCTGCTGGTCGGCGGGCAGCGCGTCCTTGCCGACGATACGGGCCATACGCTGCAGATGCGCTTCGCGCTCCAGGAGCGTGAGCAGGCGCTCGCGTTGGCGGTACCAGTCGGAATTGCCCTTTTCGGTCCACCAGCCGGTGAATTTCTCCGCGTCTTCGGAATAGGACTGCAGCGGGTGAATGGCCGGATAGAACCGCGCCTCCGCGCGCTCCTTGTCCAGCCCCCAGAAGCAGCGGATGTAGCGCTTGGTGTGGCTTGTGACCGGCTCGGAGAAGTCGCCGGCCGGGGGGCTCACCGCGCCGATGATGGTGAGCGAGCCCTCCTCGCCGGTGAGCGTCGTGACGCGCGCGGCGCGTTCGTAGAAATCGGCCAGCCGCGAGCTGAGATAGGCGGGATAGCCGGCCTCCGCAGGAAGCTCGCCCAGCCGGCCTGAAACCTCGCGCAGCGCCTCGGCCCAGCGGCTTGTGGAGTCGGCCATCAGCGCGACATTCTTGCCCTGGTCGCGGAAATACTCGCCGACCGTGACGCCCGCGTAGATGCTCGCCTCGCGCGCGGCGACCGGCATGTTGGAGGTGTTGGCGATGATGACCGTACGCTCCATAAGCGGGCGGCCGGTGGTCGGGTCCGTCAGCTCGGGGAATTCGTTGAGCACCTCGGCCATTTCGTTGCCGCGCTCGCCGCAGCCGACATAGATGATGACGTCAGCGTGCGCGTGCTTGGCGAGCGTTTCCTGCAGCACGGTCTTGCCCGTGCCGAAGCCGCCGGGGATGGCGGCGCGGCTGCCGCGCGCGATCGGGAACAGCGTGTCGAGGATGCGCTGGCCGGTAATGAGCGGGCGGTCGCCGGGCAGGCGCTCGCGCACGGGGCGCGGGCGGCGCACGGGCCAGCGATTGTACAGATGGACCTCGTTGCGCTCGTCGTCGGCATCGCGCACGACCATGAGGACCTGCGCGGGGTCGATCTTGCCCTCGCCGGCGATCTCCTCGACCGTGCCGGAAACCTCGGGCGGCACAAGGCAGGGTTCCTCCAGCCCGTGCATCGTCACCTGCGCGAAGATCTGCCCGCCCTTGACCTCATCGCCCTCGCTCACGCGGGGCTGGAAGCGGGTCTGCGTATCGTCGCCCTCCACAAACCGTTCCTCGGAGAGCGGGCGCAGCAGACCGTCATAGATATTCCCGAGCAGCCCCGGCCCGAGCGGCACCGACAGCGGCTGGCCGGTTCCGTAGACCGGATCGCCGGGTTTCAGGCCGGTGGTGTCCTCATAGACCTGCGCGACGAACTCGCGCCCGCGCAGCCGGATCACCTCGCCGGGCAGGCGCGCCTCGCCGACCTCGACGGCCTCGCCCAACTGGAACGCGTCGTCGGTGAGCGCATGCAGCACCGGCCCGCCGATCCAGCGGATACGCGCCTCAGCCATGCGCCGCCTCCTGTTCGTCCTCGTCAGCGGCCTGCGCGTCCGCCAGCCGCTCGATCTCGGCAATCAGCGCGGCCTGAACCCGGCGCTTTTGCGCGAGCAGCGCCTGCGGCGTGGCGTCGAGCGTCGCCCCATCCGCCTCGATGCGCAGGCCCGCGTCGATGTCCTCGGAGGCCTCCGCTTCGGCGTCCGCGACGCCTTTTTCGTCCAGCCAGCCCTTGAGCGTGTCGCGGACGTCATCGTCGGTGCCCGCCGGATAGACCACGCGCCAGCCTTTGCGCTGGAGGCGGAACGACGCGCTGTCGATGGCATCCTTGACCCATGCCTCGCGGTCCTCGGCGCTCTGCCAGCGCGCCTTGAGCGCGTCCGTCAGTTTCGGCCACGCCTGCTTCACGATATCCGCAAGCGCCGACTGGTGCCGCTGGCGCACTTCAGTGTCGCGCTGGGCCTTGGCCTGGTCCATGCGCTTGGCGCGGTCGCGCCGCAGCTCTTCCGCCGCTTCATGAAAGCGCTGGCGCGCGCTGCGATAGGCCCGCTTCGTGATGCCGCGCGCCTGCTTCCGCGCCTCATTCAGGATGCGTTTGCGCTCGTCGTCCCTGCGCGCATTGATCGCGTCGATGAGCGCCTGGGCCTGCGTCTCGGCCAGATGTTCGTCGGCCCTGTTCATCATTCGATGCCCAGCGTTGCGCGGATCTTGGCGGGCAGGTCTTCGGGCCGCTCCCGCTCGCGGATGTCGGGAATGACGGCCACGGTCGGGCGCTTGGCAGTCAGCGCCTTTTCCAGCGTCGCCTCGGGCAGGTGCCGTGCGTATTCCGCCGTCAGCACGACCACCTCGGCCTCCTCGCGCGCGCTGGCGAAGGCCTCCGCGGCATCTTCGGGCGACGGCGAGGACGTGTCCACGCCCGCCAGCCGGAAGCCGGTGCAGGTGACCTCATCCCCGATGACGACGATGCCCGCCATGTCAGCCCGCCTGGTTCAGGATGAGGATCGCGACGATCAGCCCGTAGATCGCGATGCCCTCGGCAAGGCCGACGAGGATCAGCACACGGCCCAGCAGTTCCGGCTTCTCCGCGAGCGCGCCCACGGCGGCCGCGCCCACCACGGCGACGGCATAGCCCGCGCCGAGCGCCGAGAGGCCGGCCGCGGCCGCCGCGCCGATGAAGGCCCATTGCAGAATGACCGGATCCACGGTCTGCGCCGCGGCCTCCTGCGCGTCCGCCGCGCCCGAGTATGCCAGCAGCACCAGCAGGCTTACCCCGCCAATTGCGATGGCCGCGACCGCGACCCCCTGCGCGATTTTCATGCCTTTGGAAATCATCTCGTCCCCCCGTCGGTGTTGGTGCTCGTCTGTGGCGGCGTCAGCGGCGTGAACATGCGGCCCTCACCCTTCAGGAAGCGCACGAAGAACTCAAACAGAAGCAGGCGGGTCGTTTGTATGCTCACAATCAAGCCTTCCAGCAGAATGATGATGACGTTGCCGATGAACAGCACGATCCAGTAGCCGATGCCGCCCGCGGCCCCTGCGACCTGTGCCACGGCCAAAGACAGGCCCGCATGCGCGAGCGCGAATGCGCCGACGCGCGCGAAGGAGACTGTGTTGACGATGAGCTGTAGGCCGGATTCGAGCAGGCTGCCCATCCCGCGCAGGGTGGCCGAGATCGGCGCGGACGGCTCCAGAATGGCCTCGCCCAGCACGAACCAGATGACGCCGAAAAGCGCGCCCCACAGCGCGGGCGGCCAGAAGATCGCGACCAGCAGCGCGCCATAGGCGACCAGCAGCCCGCATTCGCGCAGCCACCACGTGCGCGCCGCGCCGCGCCAATGCGCCTGCGCGGCGTTCAGCAGCAGGCCGGTGACCAGCACCACGACGCCGATCACGATCGCGCCGATGAGGATTTCGATGGGCGCTTCCAGCGGGTGGAGCCAGAGCGGCTCGATGATGTCCTTGCGCGTGAAGATGTCGCCGTAGAGGACGCCGAAAACCATCGCCATGATACCGCCCGGAACCAGCAGCGTGAAGACCGGCATCTTCCGCCGCAGGATCAAACCGGCGATGAGCAGCACCGCCCCGTGGCCGACATCGCCGAACATGTAGCCGAACATGATCGGCGCGAAGATCGCCAGCAGGATGCTCGGGTCGGCTTCGTCGCGGCCCGGCGCGCCGAGAAGCTGGGTGATTGTCTCGAAGGCGCGCGCCCAGGGCGGGTTGCGCAGGAGCGTCGGCGCTTCGGCCTTGCTCGGCGGCTCCGGGAAGTCGACGAGGCAGCGCAGCCCGCTCTCGTTCAGCGGCTCGCAGAAGCTGGCGCGATCCTCGGCCGTGGTCCAGCCTGTGACCCAGGCGAGGTCGGCGGAGGCCAAGACCTCCTCGGCGTGCGAGACCATCCAGGCGATCAGCTCGATCCGGCCGATGACGCTGGCAAGGTCGTATTGCGCGCTGAGCGCGTCGAGCTTGTCCTGCGTCTCGTCGATCTGCTTGTCGAGTTCCGCCAGCCGGTCCTTGACCGCTTCGGCCGCCTCGGACGCGCCTGAGGGCAGGTCATCCGGGATCGGCACCGGCCGCGCCTTCTGCGCGCGGAGCTGGTCGTCCAACGAGCGCATATCCGCGTCGCGCCCCATTGCCAGCAGATACTCGCCGCTTTCCGTCTCGATGCGCTTGTGCAGGACGCGCTCGGGCACGCTGAGCGCCTGCATGTTCGCCGGCAGCAGATAGACCCGCGCGGCAAGTTCCGGGCCGGTTGTCCCCAGCCGGGAAAGGTCGGGCAGCGGCTCCCCGGCCCCCGCGAGCAGGCCGTGGAGGCGTCCCAGCTCCCGCTTGCTGTTGTTCAGCTCTTCGAGGTCCGCAATCGTCGGGTCGGCATCCTCGGCCCACGCCTTGAGCGTTTTCACGCCCTCGGCGACAACCTTGTCCGGCTCGGGCATCCGCGCAGGCGCCATCTGCTCCGGCTCGGGCCAATAGGTGCGGTAATCCTTGGCGAGATCGTTGTAGTCGCTCAGCTCGTCATGGACGCCTTCGGGGAACAGCGCCTCGGCGCTGCGGCTGTAGGTCTCAAGCTGCACAGCGCCGGTGCGGGCCAGCGTGTCGAGCACGGAGGGAAGCTCCTCGCGCGTCGTGACCAGCTCGAACCATTGGGCCGGGACCGGACGCAGCGTCATGCAGCGCTCCTTTCGCGTCCGTCCTGGAAGAGCTGGCGGCGGATCAGCCCGCCGCGGAAGCGCTCGAAGTCGCGCCAGGCGAAAGCGAGATAGGCGAAGATCGCCGCGGGCGTCTGGGCGTGGCGGCGGAACAGCCGGGCCAGTTCGGCGTCGATGGCCTTGTCGGCGGCGCGATAGGCGGGCGGCGGGACGGGCACGTCGGTCGCCTCGAAGCCGGGGAACAGCGCCACGCCGATGGCCTCCAGCGCGTCAACCTGGGCGCGCGCCGGTTTGGGCCACGCGGCGCGCCAGCGCCCCAGCCAGTCCGCGCCGGCGTTTTCCTCTTGCGCGCCGGCGGTTTCGGGCAGGGCTTCGGCCAGATGCTCGTCGCGCTCGGACCATTCAGGCGCGGCCCAGCCGCGGCGGACATGCTCGATGCTCGGCAGTTCGGGCAGTTCGGCCCACAGGCGCGCCGCCTCCTGCCACTCTGTCGGCAGCCAGCCGCTCACCTCATCCACCGTATCGCGCCAGACCGCGCGCAGCACGCGCTCCTGCTGGTGGTGGTCCATGTCCTGCGAAAGCGGCGCAACCAACTGCGCCAAGCTGGTGGCGCGGGCCGTCTCCAGATACTGACTGACCGTTCGCACCGCGCCCAGCCGCTGCCAGTCCGAATCCTCCAGCCGGTCGCCATAACGGGCCTGCACCCGCGCCTGGGCGTAGGCGAAGCTATCCAGCGCCGTCATTGGCCCCTCCGCTCAGGCGGGCCGCCAAACGGGCGACAGCGGTGTCGATCAGGTCCTCGTCCGGGTGTTCGATGAGGTCGTTGTTGCCGCCTTCCTCCATAAGAATCGCATCCACGGCGGCCTGCGTATCGGCGGAGTAGTCGCGGTGGGCGCGCGTGATACGCGCGTCGGCGCGGTCCTCGATCTCCTGCGCTTTCGTGCGCGCCTCCTGTACGATGCGCTTGGCCTCCTCCCGCGCCGCCTCGATCTCCTCCTGGGCGCGGCGCTCGGCCTCAAGCACACTGTCCATCGCCTCTGAGACGCGGTCCTTTTCCCTGTTTTCTGAGGCTTCGGCCATGCCCTGTCGCTGATGATGACGGTTTGCGGAAACGGTCCGCCCCGTGCTGCGGGGCGGACCTGGGATCGTAACAATCAGAACGACATGATGCGCGTGTTATCGGCAAGCAGGCGCGCGGCCATTTCCGGCGGCTTCGCCGATCCAACGCCGTCGATCAGCGCGTCCTCGCCCTCGCCCTTGTTCGGCAGGTAGATCGCGCAGACCTCAACCGTACCGCCTTCGGCGATGATCTTCTTCATCAGGCCTTGCGGGCTCATGTCGCGCGGCGCCTGCGGGGCCGTGGCGCTCTCCGGCGCGTCCTTCAGCGCGAGATCGCCGCCGGGGCCGCATAGCAGGATGTAGACCGATGCGCCCTGCTGCAGCGCCTGCATGCTGAGCACCATGCTCATCAGCTGGGTCTGCGGCTCGGGCGTGCCGACGATGGTGACGAGGTTCTTGTCCTGAGCCGCCGCCGGACCGGCGAAGGCTGTGGCGAATGCCACGACGAGCGTTGCAAGCAGCTTTTTCATGCGTCTGTTCCCTTCAGTGTTTTGCGTTCAGATGATGCCGCCGAGGATGGCGACGCCGCTCAGCGCCATCACGCCGCCGACCCCGCGTGCCACGTTTAGCCCTGCCTGGCGGCCCGCCGCGCCGAGCGCGAAGCCCGCGAGGATGCCGCCGCCGTGAAGCAGCGCCGTCGCCAGCATAAAGCCGATGCCGTAACTCAAACCTGACGCTGTCGCTGGCATTTCCGCGCCATGCGCATGGCCGTGAAAGACAGCGAAGACGGCGGTGAGCGCCGCGGCGAGCAGGCCGGGCGTGTTCTTGCCCAGCGCCACCATCGCGCCGATCACGACGATCGACAGCGCAATTCCGGCCTCGACGAAGGGCAGGGCGAAACCATAGAGCGCCAAGACGCCGCCCGCGGCCATTGCGGCGATGAAGGCCAGGGGCAGGCCCCACAGCGCCGCGCCGCCGATCAGATAGGCCAGCAGCCCGACAGCGAGCATCGCCAGCACGTGATCCAGCCCGCCGATCGGGTGCATCAGCCCGTAGGTGAAACCGGAGACTTCGCCGTGCCCCGTATGCGCGGCCGCCGGAACCGCGATCAGACACAGCGCGAGCATCAAGCAAAGGCTACGAAGGGGCATCGCTTATCCTTTCACTATTCAAGAATTTCCACTAATTTGCCCATGGCGGACGCGAGACCCGCTCTGGTCTCCCTCCACCGTGTTTGCCGGCAGTTGCCGGTCATCGCCTCGCAACGGCCGACCCGAGGGCTTGGGTGGTCGGACCATCCCGCGCCAAACCGAGGAAAGGGAATAGCGTGACCCCGCGAGTCCCGACAGGCGACTGTCCGCCGCTTGCCAGTCAGCTTAAACATACGCCGTTGTGGTGCGCGCTGGCGGAGGATGAGCGCCAGCAACTTCTGGTCGGGGCAAGCCTCGTCGCAGCCGGGAAGGGCGAGGTGTTGGTCGCCGAGCACACGCACGCCAATGCGCTTTTCGTCGTTATCGAGGGCGCGCTGCGGCAGACGCGGATCAATGCGCGCGGGCACCGGATCATCGCCGGCTTCCTGTTTCGCGGCGACATGGTCGGGGCCTGTATCGCCGATTGCTATCCGTTCTCGGTCGAAGCGTTGCAGGATGCGGTGCTCTGCCGGTTTGACCGCCGGCTGATCCAGAGGATGAACCGGGACAATCAGGGGCTCGAATGGCGCATGATCACCGCGGCATCGAACGAGTTTCTGCAGTGCCAGATCCATCTCGACATCGTCATGGGCGGATCGGTCGAGGCCAAGCTTGCCAGGTTCCTGCTGCATATCGGCGGACGCATCGGCACCCCGGCCGATGAGGGCACGCATATTCAGCTGCCGATGAGCCGTGAGGACATTGCGCATTATCTCGGTCACAGCCTCGAAACCATTAGCCGCGCTTTTACCAAGCTGCGGGAGCACGGCGCGATCACCACTCCGCATCGGACACAGTTGGTCATTGCAGATGATTCCCGCCTTGCCGAGATTGCCGAAACCGACGGCTGACCTCACCACGCACTAAGGCTTGTCAACCAGCGAACCCGTTGCCGGGTCGATCGCCAGATAGGGCAGGCCCGCTGCCTTCCAGGCGCCGAAGCCGCCTTCCATATGCGCCACGCGCGACAGACCGGCGGCGGCCGCTTTCTCCGCGACTTTGTGCGAGCGCATGCCCGAGCCGCAGTGGAAGACGATGCGCTTGCTCTCCTGCGTGGGCAGCTTCTCCGGGTCGAAGCGCGACATCGGATAGAGCATCGCGCCCGGAATATGCTCGAACGCGAACTCGTTGGGCGTGCGCACGTCGATCACGACGACCTCGTTGCGGTCGAACAATTCCTTGACTTCCTGGGGCGTGTAGACATCAAGCGTCACACCGTGCAGGTCTTCCGTCGTGGCCATCTCTCGCCTCTCCTCATCCTTGCGCCTGTCGCATTAACGCACACGGATTTGCGCGCGTTCCTCGCCGTTGGGGTCCGTGACATGGACCGCGCAGGCGATACACGGGTCGAAGCTGTGAACCGTCCGCTGAATTTCGAGCGGTTGTTCAGGGTCGTACAGCGTGTGCGCGTCCATCAGCGCCGCCTCGTAGGGGCCGATGCCGCCCTGG
>CAYYSM010000034.1:0-4743 GCA_964474225.1 uncultured Hyphomicrobiaceae bacterium | reverse complement strand
GATAATACTGGCGTGCCGTAAAATCGTCATTCGCTTGCGTCGGAAGGGAATTGAAAGCGACTTTTTCGAGATGGTCGGCGAATTCAACCTCTCCACTGATAGAGATCAGCGCGCCGCGCGGCGCCTCCATGAAGCCGACGCCACGCGCGACCGACGGCCAGGTCGAGGGGTCCCATTTCGCGGTGTTGTGCACCTGCTTGTCGCCGCCCTTGATGTTGGCGATCAGGTTGTCGAGCCAGATTTCCATCTGGTCGGCGAACACCTTGGACTCGATGGTGCGCGCCGCCGTGCGCCCCATTGTCGAGAAGATCGCCTCCAGCGGCAGATCGAGCTGGCTCAGCGCGCTGTCGGCCAGGTCCCTCGTCGGCTCGTGCCCCGTGCCGTAGAGCATGACGAGCCGGGCCAGCGGGCCGACCTCCATCGGCTTGCCGCGCCAGCGCGGGGCCTTCAGCCAGGAATAGCTCTCCTCGACGTTGAGCTGCTTGTAGGGCGGCTGCGGGCCGGTGTAGTTGAGCACCGTCTCGCCGTCATAGGGGTGCAGGCCGACATCCTGGCCGCCTTCGTAGTCGTACCAGGCGCGGGTCACGAATTCCTGCACCTGGTCCGGGTCATTCAGATCGACCGGCTCGATCGTGCTCAGGTCGCGATTCATCACCGCGCCGGCCGGGATGAACCAGCTTTCCGGGTCGTCCATGCCCTGCTCGGGGAAGTCGCCGACGGTCAGGAAGTTGCCAACGCCCTCGCCGCGGCGGAACCAGTCCTTGTAGAAGCTGGCGATGGCGACCGTGTCGGGCAGATAGACCTGCTCGATGAAGGCTTGCATCGACCGGATGATGCGGCGGATCTCCTCCAGCGTGACGATGTTCACGCCCGTGGAGGCCGTGCCGTCCGTGCCGGGGCCGGCGCTGACCGGGCTCGGCGCGCCGCCGACGAGGAAGTTCGGGTGCGGGTTCTTGCCCCCGAAGATCGCATGGAGCCGCACCACGTCCCGCTGCCAGTCCAGCGCCTCCAGATAATGCGCGAGCGCCATCAGGTTGGCTTCGGGCGGCAGCTTGTACGCCGGGTGGCCCCAGAAGCCGTTGGCGAAAATGCCGAGCTGGCCGCTCTCGACGAAGTCCTGCACCTTTTTCTGGATCTGGCGGAAGTAGCCCGGGCTGGAATTGGGGTGGCCGGAGAGCGACTGCTGCAGCTCGGAGGTCGCCTTTGGGTCGGCCTTCAGCGCGGAGACGACATCCACCCAATCCAGCGCGTGCAGATGATAAAAATGCATGACGTGGTCATGCACATGCTGCGCGGCGATCATCAGGTTGCGGATGAGCTGGGCGTTTGGCGGGATCGTGTAGTCCAGCGCATCCTCCACTGCGCGGACGGAGGCGACGCCGTGAACCAGCGTGCACACCCCGCAGATGCGCTGGGCGAAGGCCCATGCCTCGCGCGGATCGCGGCCTTTCAGGATGATCTCGATACCGCGCACCATCGTGCCCGAGCTGTAGGCCTGGGTGATCGCGCCTGCGCTGTCGGTTTCCGCCTCGATGCGCAGGTGTCCCTCGATGCGGGTGATCGGATCGACGACGACGCGCTCTGCCATAAGTCAAACCTCCTCAGGACACCATGTTGTCCGCGACAAGCTCCATCAGGCTTTGCGGCGACTTATCCCAGTTCGTCGCCTTCGCGCCGCGCTCAAACGTCATGCGGCACTGGCCGCAGCTTGTGATGAAGTTCTCTGCGCCGGTCGCCTCGACCTGCCGGCGCTTGAGTTCAAAAACGCGCTCGCGAAGCGGGGCCGCGCGCTCGTTGGCCAGCACGCCGCCGCCGCCACCGCAGCAGTAGCCGAAGGAGCCGTGATCCTCCATCTCGCGCAAGTCATAGCCCAGCGCCGCAAGGATGCGGCGCGGGGCTTCCTCCAGCCCGCCGCGGCGGATGATCTGGCAGGGGTCGTGGAAGGTCGCCGTCTGCCCGACTTTCTGGACCTTGATGCGACCCTTGGCGATCAGCTCATCCAGAAACTCGACCATGTGCAGCACGCGCACCGGCGGCTGTTCGCCGTACCAGTCCGCCGCCTCCCAGCGCGCGGCGCCATAGGCATGACCGCATTCGGGAAGGAGAAGGGTGTGCGCGCCGATCTCCTGCGCCTTGTCGATGATGCGCATGGTCAGCTCCTTCTGCAGGTGCATGTTGCCCGAGAGGAAGCCGAAATTGGTCGCCTCGAACGCATCGGAGGAAAAGGTCCAGTCCGCGCCGATGGACTCGAGAATCTTGACGGTGTCGGCCAGCGACTTCTGGTGCGCTTCCAATTCGCCCGGGGCGGTGGTGACCAGGATGTCGGCTTTGTCCTTGTCGACCGGGATCGAGATGTTGAACTTCTCCTCGATCTCCTTGATGGTGTTGATGAAATCTTCCTTGGTGCCAAACGGGCTGTGCCGGTTTTCGGCATTGCGGGTGATGTGCGCCAGCCGGTTCGGCAGCAGGCCGGCCTCATACATGCCGTGGCGCGCCTCCTTGACCAGTTCGGCGATGTCGATGCCCATCGGGCAGATCAGCGTGCAGCGCCCGCACAGCGTGCAGCTGTCGTAGATCAGCTCTTCCCATTCCTCCAGCTGCCGGATGTCGACGGCCTTGACCATGCCGAACATCCGGTAGATCGGCGCGAACGCGCTCATTTCCCGGTCATAGGCCTGCTGGAAGGGCTTGAGCTTATGGATCGGCGTGTATTTCGGGTCGCCGGTGGTGACGTAGAAATGGCACGCCTCGGCGCACAGCCCGCAACGCACGCAGGCCGACATATGGCTGGCGACCGACATGCCAAAATCGCTCACAAAGGCACGCATCGCGTTTTCCACGCGCTCCTCGTCGGGCATGTCGCCCTGCTTATCGAAGCGGGCCGGTTCCGGCGTCGCGTCCTTCTTGTAATGATCTGCCGTCATCAGACTTTCGCTCCCCGCCATGCCAGGCGCGCGCCGGTGGCGCCGCGCGAGATGAAGAAGAAGAATGTGTGCATGAGCTTGCCGAACGGCAGCCAGATCAGCAGCACCGCGAAGCTTAGGATGTGGATAGCCAGGATGGTCTCATACGGCCCGCCGACATTGCCCGCGGCCATCAGCCCGGTGAGCACCGGCGCGGTCGTCACCGCCCAGCTGAAATAGTCATCGGCGTTCGAGATCAACCGCTGCACCGGGTTGGCGAGCCGGCGGATCAACGCGGCGACCAGCGAGCCCAGCGTGATCGCGCCGACCACATAGATCAGCGGCGAGGGCAGGGCGGGCCAGGAGACGCCGAGCAGGCTGTCGATATACAGGATGTGCGGCCCATAGCCGAACACGACGATCGCCAGGCCGAGGTGGAAGACATAGCCGTTGATCACCGAAAACAGGCTCTTGCGCGTGAAGTTCTTGTGCGGGATGAACCGCGAGAAGATGCCCCGCGCCGCGCCCACGGGCCGGCTCGACGCGCCCTCGCGCTTCTGCGAGGGGGTCAGCTTCTTCGGCAGCAGGAGCAGCGCCACAAGCCGCCAGACTGTGCCGAACACGAAGATCGCGATGGCGATCTGCAGCGCCGGACCGCGCGCGAATTCCAACAAGCCCGTCATGCTCAGCCCTCCTCCTTGCCGGCGTGTTCCTCGGCAATCGCCTTGCTGCGCTTGCGGGCCGCCCACGCCGAGCCCGCGCCGACAGCCACGCCCGCAGCCGCGGCGATGCCCGCCGCCGTTCCGGTCGGGGCGATGCCCGCCGAAAGCGGCTTGTAGAAGCCGCCCTGATCCCAGAAATTCGGGGAGGCGCAGGCGAAGCAGCCATGCCCCGACTGGATGGGGAAGGAGATGCCGCCGTTCCACTTCGTCGTGGCGCAGGCGTTGTAGGCGATCGGCCCCTTGCAACCAAGCTCGTACAGGCACCAGCCCTTGCGCGCGCCCTCATCATCGAAGCTCTTTGCGAACAGGCCCTTGTCGTAGAACGGCCGGCGATAGCAGCGGTCGTGGATCGTCTCGCCGAAGAAGGCGAGCGGCCGGTTCATGTGGTCCAGCGCGGGCAGTTCGCCAAAGGACAGGATGTGCGAGAGCGTGCCGGTCATCGCCTCGGGCACCGGCGGGCAGCCGGGGATGTTGATGAGCGGTTTGCCCTCGACCAGCATGGAGACGGGCACCGCGCCCGTCGGGTTCGGCTTGGCGTAGGGCAGGCCGCCGAAGGCCGCGCAGGTGCCGACCGCGACGACGGTGAAGGCGTTCTCAACGGTCTCGGCCAGCATGTCGACGTTGGTGTGGCCCGCGATGGTGGAGTAGACGCCCCCGTCCTTCACCGGGATCGAGCCGTCGACGATGACGATGTACTTGCCCTTGTTCTCCTCCATCGACTGGCGGCGCGCGTCTTCCGCCGCCTCGCCGGAGACAGCCTGCAGCGTGTGGTGATAGTCCAGCGAGATGAAGTCGAAGATCAGGTCTTCGAGCGTGAGCCCCTGCGCGCGCGTGAGCGACTCGGTACAGCCCGTGCACTCCTGGAAGGACAGCCAGATCACCGCCTGACGCCGCGCCTGGGCCAGTCCTTCGGCGAGCACCTTGCTGGCCGTGGGCGGCAGCGCCATGATCGAGGCCAGATAGGCGGAGTATTTGAGGAACGCGCGCCGCGAGACACCCTTTCGTGCCAATTGCTCGCCAAGCGTCTCGGCTTGCTTCATCAGTCCGTCTCCTCCGGTTCGGGATTCAGAAGTTCGTCCAGCCGCGCGCGGCCCTGAGGCAGATCGTCGGGATGGGTG
>CAYYSM010000033.1:0-13630 GCA_964474225.1 uncultured Hyphomicrobiaceae bacterium | reverse complement strand
AGAGATCGATGCGCAGCGGCGGGTGATCGCGCTTGAGGCCGAAGCGGCGCAGCGCAATGGCAAAGCGCGCGGCAAGCTGCTGGGCGTAAGGGCCTTCGCCGCGCTTGCGCACGCCAAAACGGGAATCGTAGTCCTTGCCGCCGCGCGTGTCCCGCACCAGCGCCATGACGCGCTGCGCCCGATTAGGGTAATTCTGCGCGAGCCATTCGCGGAACAGCGGCGCCACCTCCAACGGCAGCCGCAGGAGGATGTAGCTGGCGGTCGTCGCGCCGCGCGCCGCGCCCGCCTCAAGGATGCGCTCAAGCTCCGGGTCGTTCAGCGCGGGGATCATCGGCGCGGCCATTACGCGCACCGGCACGCCGGCCTCGCTCAGGGTTCGGATCGCCTCCAGCCGCTTGGCCGGCGCGCTCGCGCGCGGCTCCATCGACCGCGAAAGCCGGTTGTCCAGCGTCGTGACCGACACGCCGACATGCACCAGCCCCTCCGCGGCCATCGGCGCGAGGATATCGAGATCGCGCGTGACCAGCGCCGACTTCGTCACGATGCCGACCGGATGCCGCGTGCGCGCCAGCACCTCCAGGATCGATCGGGTGATGCGCCGCTCCCGCTCGATCGGCTGATAAGGGTCCGTGTTGGTGCCAAGCATGATCGGCTTGACGCGGTAACGTGGCTTGCTCAGCGCCTTTTCCAGCAGCTCCGCGGCGTTCACCTTCGCGGTCAGCTTGGTCTCGAAGTCGATCCCCGCCGAGTAGCCCAGATGGCAGTGCGTCGGCCGCGCGAAGCAGTAGATGCAGCCGTGCTCGCAGCCGCGATAGGCGTTGATGGATTGGTCGAAACCGATATCCGGGCTGTCGTTCGTCGCGATGATGCTGCGGGACATCTCTTCGCGCACTTCGGTCTTGAAGGCGTCGAGATCGGCGAGGCTCTCCCACCCATCGTCAAAGACATCGCGCCGCTCACTCTCATATCGTCCGGCAGCGTTCGAGCAGGCGCCGCGCCCGCGCCGGCGGTCAGCCACGGCGGTCTGCGTATCCTGCGGGCTTTGCGCAGGCGGTTTCGAGGATTGGGCGCTCATGCCGCAAGCTTAACGCGAACCGTCGAACAAAGAAAGAACATCGGCGCGGCTCTGGCAGAAATTGCTTGTGGACAAGTGCGCCAGCCGTATCATCCGCGCCATGATCTCGGTGGTGATCCCGACGCTCAATTCCGAAGGCGAACTGGGCCGCAGTCTGGCTGCGCTGGTGCCGGGCGTGGTCGATGGCGTCGTGCGCGAGGTCATCATCGCCGATGGCGGGTCCCAGGATGACACGCCGCAGATCGCCGAGGGCGTGGGCGCGAAGTTCGTGCGCGCGCCGAAAGGGCGGGGGCCGCAGCTTGCCGAGGGCGCGCGGGCGGCGAAGGGCGAGTGGCTGTTGTTCCTCCACGCCGATACGGTGCTGGAGCATGACTGGCACAGGGAGGCCGAACGCTTCATTCAGGAGACCGCCCGCGCCAGACGGCACGAGGCGGCGGCCTTTCGCTTCGCGCTGGACGATCGCGGCGCGCGGCCACGCTATCTAGAGGCGATGGTGAGCTTGCGCTGCGCGCTTTTGCGGCTGCCCTACGGCGATCAGGGCCTGTTGATCTCGCGCGCTCATTACGAGCGGCTCGGCGGTTTTCGCGATCTGCCGCTGATGGAGGATGTCGATCTCGTCCGGCGCATCGGCCGGCGCGGACTCTGTTTTCTGCGCAGCCGGGCGACCACGAGCGCGGACCGCTACCAGCGCGACGGCTACTTCCTGCGGATGCTGCGCAATCTCTCCTGCCTGACGCTCTATTACCTGCGTGTGCCGCCGCGCTATATCGTCAAGCTCTATGGCTGAGCGGCCGACCGTCTTCCTGATGGTCAAGGCGCCGCGCCCTGGCCGGGTCAAGACGCGGCTGGCGCGCGAGATCGGCGAGATGCCTGCCGTTCGCTTCCACCGGCACAACACGGCGACGGTGATCCGGCGGTTGCGCGATCCGCGCTGGCGGCTCGTGCTGGCGGTCGCGCCCGAGGCGGCGCATGCGGCGCGCTGGTGGCCGGGCGACCTGCTGCGCGTTTCGCAAGGGTCGGGCGATCTCGGCGCGCGCATGGCGCACGTGTTCGCGCAGGCCGGTGCGGGGCCGGCGCTGATCATCGGTAGCGACATTCCGGGGATTACGGCAGGGCGGATCGCTGCGGCGTTTCAGGCGCTGCGCGGGGCGGACGCAGTGATCGGACCGGCCGCGGACGGCGGCTACTGGCTGATCGGCTTGCGGCGTGGGCCGGGGCCGCGTGGGATGTTCGAGGGCGTGCGCTGGTCGGGACCGCAAGCGCGGGCGGACACCATCGCCAATCTGCAAGCGCGTGGCCTGAGCGTGGCGCTGACCGAGGAACTGAGCGACGTGGATGACGCCGCCGACTATCGCGCCGCCGGAGCGGCGAACGCGCGCGTCATCCCGCCCGCGTAGCCTTAGCGGGCGGGCCGGGCTGCGTCGGCTGCGGTCTTGCTGGCCGCTGGGGGTGTCTTTTCGCCGCCGATATGCGCGTGCAGCGCCTGCTGGAAGACGGCGTATTCCGCCGCAATCCGCGCGGCCAGACCGGCATCCGGCGCGCCGCTGGCCTCGCGCTTTTCGCTGCACAACGCCGCGAGCCGGGCCGCGCCGATGGTGTTGGCGCAGCTTTTGAGCGCATGCAGCGCATCGCGCGCGGCGGTCTGGCGCCCTTCGCTGATCGAAGTGTGCAGCGCTTCCAGGTGCCGCTCGAAATCCGCCTCGAACAGGGCGGCCATCTCGGTGCGGAACGCCTTGGGGCCGAACAGCGCGACCATCTCGTCAAGCTGGCGGGTGTCGAGCGTCGGTACTTCGGCCGGGCTGCCATCGCGTTTGCGCTCCCGCGCCGCCGGCTCGGGGGCAAGGCGCACATGGGCGCGGATCGTCTCGCGCAGCTCGTTGAGCTGTACCGGCTTGTGCAGCACTGCCGCCATGCCCGCGCGCAGGCACTTCTCATGCGTCGGGGCGGAGGTGTCCGCCGTCATGGCGATGACCGGGATATGCGCCTCCGGTTCGACCGTCATCTGATAGTCCTTACAGATTTCGATGCCGTCGCCGCCCGGCATGTTGATGTCGAGCAGGGCGATGTCCACGCCGCCGCGCAGCAGCGCGTCGAGCGCCTCCTCGCCGGTGGCGGCGAGGGCGACCCGGTGGCCGTCCAGCGTCAGCAGCTTCTTGGCGACCTCGCGATTGAACGGGTTGTCATCGGCGACGAGAACGTCCAGCGGCGTGATGCTCGGCTTTGCTTCATCCGCCATCACGGCAGCCTCGGGCTTGCGGCCATGCCAGGCGGCGACGGTTGCGATCAAGGCGGCGTCCTGGCTGCGGTCATCGTCCAGCCGGGCGCTTGCCCAGTCGTCCAGAGCGTGACTGTCTTTCGTGACAACGAGCGCCGGCGGGATTGGCGCTGTGCGCAATGCCTCGCGGATGTCGGCGATCGCGCGGTCGTCCAGTTCCAGTTCGTCTACAACCAGCACGTAGCGCCACAGATCGCCGGATGCCGCGCGCGCCTTCACGAAATCGCGGGGGTTGGCGATCGTCTTGCCGGCGTCCAACCCGCGGGCGCGCAGGCCCGGCAGGAGCCGCTGGCGATCCTGCAGGCGGACGAGCAGCGCGATCTCCGACGCGGGCGCGGCGTCTGCGGTCTCCTCCAACGTTTCAGCCGGCACCTCGAACCAGAAGGTCGAGCCGTTGCTCGGCGCGCTGGCAAAGCCGATGCGTCCGCCCATCAACTCCACCAGCGAGCGCGCCAGCGACAGGCCCAGACCGACGCCGCCCTCCTTGCTGCGCCGGCTCTGCGCGGCCTGCGCGAAGCGGTCGAAGAGCCGGTCATGCTCGCTCTCGGGGATGCCGCGGCCGGTGTCGCGCACCTCCATGCGCAGCGTATCGCGGTCCGGCGCGTGCGCGACCGTGATCCAGATATGGCCCGCATCCGTGTATTTGATCGCGTTGCCGGCCAGGTTGAGCAGCACCGTCTTCAGATGCTCGCGGTCGCCGAGGATGCGCGCGGGCAGCGGCGTTGCGAAGCGCACGTGCAGCGCCAGCCCCTTCTGTTGGGCAAGCGGACGCAGCAAGGTCTCCGCCTCATGGAGCGCCTCGCCAATGTCGAGCGGGGCCTCGCTCACGGTGACGCCCTGGCTTTCGATTTTCTGGAAGTCCAAGATCGTGTCCACCATTTCGAGGAGGCGCGCGGCCGCGCTGTTGATCGACATGGCCGACATGCGGTCTTGCGGGCTTTGCGCGGTTTTGTCCAACACCTGGGAGAGGCCGATGATCGCGTTGAGCGGCGTGCGCAGCTCGTGGCTCATGGTGGCGAGAAATTCGCTCTTGGCGCGGTTGGCCGCTTCCGCCTCGGCCATGGCGTTGCGCAGCGCGCGGATCAGCCGGGCGACATAGAGCGGGATGATCAGCAGCGACAGCAGCACGCCGCCGGCGAAGGCCCATGCGGATTGCCATTGCGGCGTGAGGGCGATCACCAGCGCGAAGCATAGTCCGTTCGCCGCCATCGAGGCGAGCATATATGGTATGCCAAAGCGGAAGCCGTTGCCGAGGATGACCCAGAGATAGACCGGGAAGAAGATCGAGGCCGCCTCGCCGCCGAAATAGATGAACAGCGACAGCGTGACCGCGTCGAAGATGATGGTCGCCGTGCGGCGCTCGACCCGGCGTTTGGGCCACAGCGCGTAATGCAGCATGAAGCCAGCCGCGATGACCCAGGCGATAGGAATGAAGATCGCCAACGCTGTCACCTGCCACGGGGCGAGCACGCCGAAATACCAGGACAGGATCGCGCAGCTCGTCGTGAAAATGCCGATCAGATAGCGGACGAGAAGCTGCTCGAACTCAAGCGTCTCGGCTTGGCGCGCCATCACCAGCGCGCGGCGCAGGCGTACCACGGTTCGCGCCGCCTGCCGGACCGGGGCGCTGCGGCTCGCGAGGCTTGTCATGGTTGGGCGTCCGCGTGGCAGCGCTGCCCGTCGGGCTTCGGTTCGCATGCCGGCTCGGTCCGCACGATGCTGCGCTCCGGCAGCCACAGCCGAACGGTCGTTCCCGCGCCCTTCTCGCTTTCGATGTCGAGGGACCCGCCCATGAGCTTCATGAACCCAGCCGAGATGGGCAGCCCCAGCCCGGTGCCGTTCTGCGGTTTCTCAAAGGTGTGCTCCAGGATCTGCCCGAAGCTGGTGAGCGCGGTTCGCTTTTCCTCCTCGCTCATGCCCGGCCCTGTGTCCGTGACCCGGATTTCGAGGCCCTGATAGGGCGGACGGGCGCATTCCGGCCGGTCGCCAGCCCGCCAGACTTCGACCGTGATGCTGCCGCCTTCGGTGAACTTGTTGGCGTTGGAGACGATGTTGATGAGCACCTGGCGCAGCTTCTGCTCGTCGGTCCAGAGCATGATCTCGGAATCGCGGGGGAGGATCAGCGTGTTGCCCCGCTGGGTGATTTGCGCGTCGAGCATTTCGGCGACATGGCGCAGGCAGTTGTGCAACGAGAACACCGTTTCCTCGATCCGCGTCTTTCCCGCCTCCATCTGCGCGAAGTCGAGGATGCCGTTGATGATCGAAAGCAGATGGCGCGCGCTGTAGAGGATGCTGTCGAGGTACTGCCTGTATTTCTCGTTCGGCGCCTCGCCCACGACGCCGGAGCGCATCATGTCCGTGAAGCCGATGATCGCGTTCATCGGCGTGCGCAGCTCATGGCTCATATTGGCGAGGAAATTGCTCTTTGCGCGGTTGGCCGCCTCCGCCTCTTCCTTGGCGATGCGCAGCGAGCGCTCCGCTGCCTTGACGCTGGAGATGTCGAGCGCGGAAACAACCTTGGTGAGGCTGTGGTCCTCGGCGGAGCCGGTCTCGCGGGCGACGACGAAAAACTCGCGCGGGTGGCCGTTCGCGTCGCTCAGCGTCACCTCGGCCTGCTGCGGCGCGCCGCGCGTCAGGTTTTCGAGAATGCCCGTGGCCGCGATCGTGCCGAACATGTCGTTCAGATCGTCGAGCGTGCCGCTCTCGCCGGCGCCGGCGAAGTCGAAGCAGAACTGGTTGGCGAAGGTGCAGTTGCCGCGCTCATCCACCGCGTAGACCATCGCCGGCACCGAATCGATCACGCCGAGCATGTGCTGGCGGGTGCGCTTGAGGGTTTCCAGCGAGCGCAGGCGATCGTTCACCAGCCGGTCCTGAAGGGCGAAGGTGCGGCTGCGCAGCAGCTTCTGATGCATCCCGAGCATCAGCAGGTTGCGCGCGCGTGTGCGAAACTCGATTGTGTCGACGGGGGTGACGAGAAAGTCGGTCGCGCCGCATTCGAGCGCCTGGTAGCGGATGTCGCGCTGCTCGTAGCCGGAGACGACCATGACGGGCGTGTCTTCCAGACCCTCGATCCTGCGCAGCGCGGAGATGCACTCCGCGGCGTTCATCTCGGGCATGTTGAAGTCGGTGACGATAAGATCGGGCGGGTCTGCGGCAAAATTGCGCAGAGCCTCCGGCGCGCCGGCAAAACTTGCCACGCGCCCGACGTCCTCGACCGACCGCGCGAGCCGCTCCAGATATGCCCGGTTTGCCGACAGATCGTCGATGATCGCGATGTAAGGGCTTTCCGGCATAACCTGCTTATGGCTGCGAAATTCCCGATACGCTGCCAGAGAGTTGTTTAATTCGCGTGAACACGAGTGTACACGCCCGGCGTGCAAAGAGCTTGTCGACGCGCCAACAACACTTAAATTGCCACTACCGGAAAGGCGAAAAGTCGCCTCAACTGTTGCGAAATCTTTCGGCAAAATCTCGTAAAATCAGCAGGCTACCGTGTCGCAGCCCGCTGGAGCGCGGCTTTTGCAGCATGGCAGTTTCTCTGGCGTGCCTCATTCAAACGTGCTACCGAAAGTTGCATAACAGTAAACGAGTAGATCATCATGAGACTGCCCATCCATCTGGTGCGCGGCGATTCCCCCCGCGCGTCGTCTATTCGCTTTGACACTGAGGCCTTCTCCAGGGCCGGCGCATGGACGGGCCATACGCCTGCGTCGAGGCTGCAAGAACCCGCCTTTGAGGGAGCAGGGGCCGAGCCCAGCGAGGCGCGCCAAGCGGCGGCAGCGCGGCTGGCGGCGCGGCTTCAGTCGCTGGACCTGCGCGAGCTTGAGCTGGAATACGACCCGGCGACGCGGGCTGTCTGGGGGTTTCAGGCGCATCGCGAGCGGCCGTCCTACACGCCGCAGATGCTCAAGGACATCCAGGCCGTGCAGCGCGTGCTGCGCAACTTCTACCGGGAAAGCCCGAATGATGCGGCGCTGGCCGCGCGTTTTACGGTGCTGGCGTCGCGCACGCCCGGTGTCTTCAGCATGGGCGGCGACCTGCAGTTTTTCGTCTCCTGCGTGGAATCGGGGGACGAGGCGGCGTTGCGCGACTATGCGCTGGCGAGCATCGACATTTGCTACCGCAATTATCACGCCTGCGAGGCCGGCATGGTCACGACGGCGCTGGTGAGCGGGGATGCGCTTGGCGGCGGGTTCGAGGCGGCAATGGCCTGCGATGTCATCATTGCGGAGGAGCGTTCGCGCTTCGCCCTGCCGGAGGTCAGCTATGGGCTGTTTCCGGGGATGGGCGCCTACACCTTCCTGTCGCGCCGGTTGGGACAGGCGCGGGCCGAGCGCGCCATTCTCGACAGCCCGATCATGTCCGCGCAGCAGCTCTATGACCTTGATCTGGTCAACGCCATTGCGCCGGACGGGGAAGGTGTCGCGGTGATGGATCGTCACCTCGCCTGGATGTCGGAGCGGTTCGAAGCGGTTTTCAACGTCTTCGAGGCGCGGCGGATCGCGCATCCCGTCTCGCGCGCGGAGATGGAAGCGATCGGCGAGCGATGGGTGAAGCTGGCGCTGAGGCTGCCAGAAGCGCGGCTGCGCAAGATGGCGAAACTCGCGCAGGCCCAGCGGGTGCGTCTGCGCCGTCGCGGCTCCGCGTGATACGCTGCACGGAGGCGGGGCTCTAAAATAAAAAAGCGCGGCCGCAAAGGAGGGCCGCGCTCATTTTCGATATGTGCCGCTGACGCTCAGTGCTTCAGCCGCCGCCACAGGATGCGCTTGGACATGTAGAGCAGCGCCGCGAGGATGAAGAGATAGAGCATGACCTTTGCCCCCATCTGCTTGCGCTCCTCCAGCTTCGGCTCGGCCGACCACATCAGGAATGCCGTGACATCCTTGGCGTACTGCGCCTCGGTGGTCGGCGTGCCGTCGTTGTACGCCACGATGTCAGGATACAGAACCTGGGGCATCGCGACCTGGTTGCCCGGGTAGACTGTGTTGTAGTGGAGGCCCGGCTGCAACTGCATGTCTTCCGGCGGAAGCTCATAGCCTGTCAGAAAGGCGTAGATGTAGTCTGGTCCGCCCTCGGCATACATCGTTGCCAGATCCTCCGCGATCGCAACGGGAGACATGTACCAAGCAACGTCCGAGGACGCCGTCCGCGCCTTAGCGATGACCGACAGGTCCGGCGGCACCACGCCGTTGTTCACGAGCGCGGCTTCCTTATCGTTTCGGTACGGGTTGACGATCGGGTCATTCGGCGTGGCAGAGCGCTCGAACATCTCGCCCTGATCGTTCGGCCCATCCATCACCGTGTACTGGCTCGCGATGGCCTCGACCTGCTCCGCCGGCAGGTTCGGGCCGCTTTCGTCTGTCAGGTTGCGGTAATACAGCAGGTCCATGCCGTGGCAGGACGCGCAGACCTGCTGATAGACCTGGAAACCGCGGCGCAGCTGGTTCTGGTCGTAGTAGCCGAATGGACCGGCAAAGGTCCAATCCTGTTTTGCGATGTCCGCCGTCGCCTTGGCCGCCAGAGCGCGATCCGGCGCGACCCCGGTCACCGCGAGGGTCGCCGCAATCACGGCCGCCCCCAGACCGGCGCGGAGTGGCGAGATGAGACGCGTCAAGCTGTATGTCATGGCCGGAAACCCTCTCTCACCTTATCGTTTTTCTGGCGCGGCGGGCGCCGCCTCCGGCGCGGCCCCTCGCCCCTCCGGTTGCGGTCCATATATGGTCTCGGCGATGCTGCCCGGCCGCTGTTTCGGCCTCTCGATGATACCCACCACGGGCATGACCACCAGGAAGTGGATAAAGTAGTAGGCCGTGAATAGCTGCGTGGCGATCAGGTAGCCGCCTTCCGCCGGCTTGGCGCCCAGATAGCCCAGCGCGATGCAGGTGAACACGAAGAGCCAGAAGAACGGCCGGTAGAGCGGCCGATAGCTCGTCGAGCGCACGCGCGAGGTGTCCAGCCACGGCACGAGGAACAGCACGAAGATCGCGGCGAACATGGCGATAACGCCCCCGAGCTTGTCGGGAATGGCGCGCAGGATCGCGTAGAACGGCAGGAAGTACCACTCAGGCACGATGTGCGCGGGCGTGACCAGCGGATCGGCCGGGATGTAGTTGTCCGCGTGCCCGAGATAATTCGGCATGTAGAACACGAAGTAGGCGAAAATGATCGCGAAGATCGTCAGCGCGAAGCCGTCCTTCACAGTGATGTAGGGGTGGAACGGCACCGTCTCCTTCTTCACGTCCTTCACCGCCACGCCGGTCGGGTTGTTGTTGCCCGGCACGTGCAGCGCCCAGATGTGCAGGCCCACGCAGGCCGCGATCAGGAACGGGAAGAGATAGTGCAGGCTGAACAAACGGTTCAGCGTCGGATCACCGACCGAGAAGCCGCCCCAGATCCACTGCACAAGCGTCGTGCCCAGCCCCGGAATGATCTGGTCGAGCGACGAGAACAGGTTGGTGATCACCGTCACCGCCCAATAGCTCATCTGACCCCAGGGCAGCGAGTAACCCATGAAGGCGGTCGCCATCATCAGGATGAGAATGATGACGCCGAGAATCCAGAGCACCTCCCGGGGCGCCTTGTAGGAGCCGTAATAGAGGCCGCGGAAGATGTGGATGTACACCGCGAGGAAGAACATCGACGCGCCGACGGCGTGCGTGTAGCGCATCAGCCAGCCGTAATTCACGTCGCGCATCAGACGTTCAATCGACTCGAACGCCATATCGACGCTCGGCACATAGTGCATCGCGGCAATGACGCCGGTGATGATCTGGACCATCAGCACGAAGGTCAGGATGCCGCCGAACGTCCAGAGATAGTTGAGGTTGCGCGGCGTCGGGAATGCCGTGATCTGGTCGTGCAGCAGACGCGGGATCGGCAGGCGCTCGTCGAGCCAGCGCTCAAAGGCGTTATTCGGCTGATAGGTGGTCTCTGGCTTCATGATCGCAGGTCCTTAACCGAGCTGAATGGTCGTGTCCGACGTGAACGAGAACAGCGGCAGCTCCAGATTTCGCGCCGCGGGTCCTTTGCGGATGCGACCGGCGGTATCATAGTGCGAGCCGTGGCACGGGCAGAACCAGCCGCCCCACTCGCCGCGGTTTTCGCTCGGCTTGTTGCCCTTCGGGATGCAGCCGAGATGCGTGCAGATGCCGATTACGACCAGCCACTGGCGATGGCCCTCCGCGGTGATATTGTCATCCGTCGCGGGCAGGCCGGCCTGATCGCCCATCGCGAAAACGTTCGGGTCTGGCAGATCGGAAACGTCAACGGCCTTCGCCGCCTCAATCTCTTCTTCGGTGCGATGGCGAATGAACACCGGCTTGCCGCGCCACATGACCGTGATGGCCATGCCCGGCTCGATCGGGGCGATATCCACGTCCACAGTGCCGGTCGCCAGCGTCGCCTCGCTCGGGTTCATCTGATCGACGGCCGGCCAGAGCGCGGCGGCGCCGCCGACAACGAGGAATGCCGTCGTCGCGATGTGGATGAAGTCACGCCTGTTCGGCTCGTCGGCAGAAATCGCCATGAATCGTCCTTTCGCGCTTGCCTTGCTGACGTCTCGCGCGCGCCCGTGACTGCGCATGCGCGGCTGCTCGATACCAGCACGGCGTTATATTGTCAGAGAACGCGGGGAGTCTAGGTCAAATGCGGTGACAAAGTGGCGCATAAGACACATCTTTTGCGCGCGCCTCCGCCCCGATTTGGGATAGGTCAGCACGATGCGCCTCGCGCTCTATCAACCGGACATCGCCCAGAACACGGGCACCATCTTGCGGCTGGCGGCCTGCGTCGGCGTGCCGGTCAGCATCATCGCGCCGGCGGGCTTCGACATCTCGGACAGGGCGCTGCGCCGCGCGGGTCTGGACTATCTTCAGCATGTCACTCTGCACCGCCACCCGAGCTTCGAGGCTTTCCTCGCGGAGATGCGCGGGGAGGGCGCGCGGATCGTCCTGCTGACGCGCCATGCCGAGTCGTCCTATGTGGATTTCGCCTTCGAGCAGCGCGATGTGCTGCTGCTGGGCCGCGAGAGCGCCGGCGCCCCCGAATCGGTGCACGCGGCTGCCGATGCCCGGATCACCATCCCGATGCGCCCCGACCTGCGCTCGCTCAACGTTGCGGTTGCCGCCGCGATGGTGTTAGGTGAAGCCTTACGTCAAACAAACGGATTTCCGACACGGGAAACGCCATGAGCCTGCAGCCCGCCGCGCCCCATGACACGCCCCTGACCGATGCCCTGGAGACCGAACGGGAGCGCGCCAGCGCCTGGTTCGCTGAGTTGCGCGACCAGATTTGCGCCGCGTTCGAGCAGCTTGAGGATGAGCTGAACGACGGGCCGTTCTCGGACGCGGAACCGGGCCGGTTCGAGCGCACGCCATGGAACCGGACAGACCATACGGGCGAGCCCGGCGGCGGCGGCGTCATGTCGATCATGAAGGGCCGCGTGTTTGAAAAAGTCGGCGTTCACACCTCGATCGTGTTCGGCACCTTCAAGCCGGAATTCGCCGACCAGATCCCCGGCGCGGCGGAAGACCCGCGCTTCTGGGCCTCGGGCATTTCGCTGATCGCGCACATGCAGAACCCGAACGTGCCTGCCGTCCACATGAATACCCGCTTCGTCATCACGACGAAAAGCTGGTTCGGCGGCGGCGCGGACCTGACGCCCGTGCTTGAAGCGCGCCGCACGCAAGAGGACCCGGATACCCGCGCCTTCCACGCCGCGATGCGCACAGCCTGCGAGGCGCATGAGGTCGCCGATTATGACCGCTACAAGCAGTGGTGCGACGAGTATTTCTTCCTCAAGCACCGCAATGAGATGCGCGGCATCGGCGGCATTTTTTACGACTATCTCAACAGCGGCGACTGGGACGCCGACTTCGCCTTCACGCAGGACGTCGGCCGCGCGTTCCTCGACGTTTACCCAGAGCTGGTCAGGCGCAACATGCATACGCCCTGGAGCGATGAGCAGCGCGAGGAACAACTCATCCGCCGCGGACGTTATGTCGAATTCAACCTGCTCTATGACCGCGGAACGATCTTTGGGCTGAAAACCGGCGGCAATGTCGACTCGATCCTGTCCTCGATGCCGCCCGTCGTGAAATGGCCGTGAGCCTCCCACGCTGATCTTTTAATCATTCCAATCTGGTGCTACTCTAAAACCGAGCGCCAAGCTCGGGAATAGAAAAAGACTTAACCGGCAGGAGACGCGAGTCATGGATATCGACACGCACATCGCAGACGGGCAGAGCCCGATGATCGATCCGTTCGGGCGCAAGATCACATATCTTCGGGTCTCTGTGACAGACCGCTGTGATTTCCGCTGCGTCTACTGCATGGCGGAAAACATGACCTTCCTGCCGAAGAAGGACCTGCTGACGCTGGAGGAACTGGACCGCGTCTGCTCGGCCTTCATCGCCAAGGGCGTGCGCAAGCTCCGGCTGACCGGCGGCGAGCCGCTCGTGCGCCGCAACATCATGTGGCTGATCCGCTCGCTGTCGCGGCACCTGGAAAGCGGCGCGCTTGAGGAGTTGACGCTGACGACCAACGGCAGCCAGATGCAGCGATTTGCGACGGAGCTTTATGACGCCGGGGTGCGCCGCGTGAACATCTCGATGGACACGCTGGACCCCGAGAAGTTTCAGAAGATCACGCGCTGGGGCCGGCTGGAGCAGGTGCTGGACGGCATCGCGGCCGCGCAAGAAGCCGGCCTGCACGTTAAGGTCAACGCGGTCGCGCTCAAGGACGTGAACGAGCACGAGATCGAGGAGATGCTGCGTTGGGCGCATGGCCGCGGCATGGACCTCACGCTGATCGAGACGATGCCGCTGGGCGATATCGACGGCGACCGCACCGACCAGTATTTGCCGCTGTCGACGGTGCGCGCGCGGCTCTCGGAAAAGTTCACGCTGGAGGATATCCCCTACAAGACAGGTGGACCGGCGCGGTACGTGCAGGTCGCAGAAACCGGCGGGCGGCTGGGCTTCATCACGCCGCTCACGCACAACTTCTGCGAGAGCTGCAACCGCGTGCGCCTGACCTGCACCGGGACGCTCTACATGTGCCTCGGCCAGGAGGACGCGGCGGACCTGCGCGCGCCGCTGCGTGCCAGCGAGGGCAACGAGCTTCTGAACGCCGCGATCGACGAGGCGATTTCCCGCAAGCCCAAGGGTCACGACTTCGTCATCGACCGGGATCGCAACCAGCCCGCCGTGAGCCGGCATATGAGCGTGACGGGCGGCTAATCGGGGCCGCGCGAATTTGTGCTTCGGAAAAGGGCGGAGCCC
>CAYYSM010000032.1:0-13786 GCA_964474225.1 uncultured Hyphomicrobiaceae bacterium | reverse complement strand
CGGCGGCCGGCTGGTCCTCGATGCCGAGGTCGCGCTTTTCCTGCTCCATATAGGGCATGAGGTAGGCGACCGCCTTCTTCATCACCCGCGCGGATTTCACCACCTGCGGCAGGAACATCTTGCCCTCGCCAAACAAGTCGCCGACGACGTTCATGCCGTCCATCAGCGGGCCTTCGATGACGTGGATCGGCCGGTCGAACTGTTGGCGGGCCTCCTCCGTGTCGTCCTCGACATAGTCGGCGATGCCATGCACCAGCGCGTGCGTCAGGCGCTCGCCGACCGGCTTTTCGCGCCAGGACAGGTCCTGCACGCGCTTTTGCTGCGGCCCGCCCTTGAACTTGTCGGCGGCTTCGAGCAGCCGGTCGGTCGCGTCGTCGCGGCGGTTGAGGATCACGTCCTCGACCAACTCGCGCAGTTCCGGGTTGATGTCCTCATAAACCGCGAGCTGGCCGGCATTGACGATGGCCATGTCCAGCCCGGCGCGGATGGCGTGGTAGAGGAAAACCGAATGCATCGCCTCGCGGACGGGGTCGTTGCCGCGGAAGGCAAAAGATAAATTCGACACGCCGCCCGAGGTCTTCGCATAGGGCAACTCGGCCTTGATCAGGGCCACCGCCTCGATGAAGGCGTTGCCGTAGTCGTTGTGCTCCTCGATGCCGGTCGCGACCGCGAAGATGTTCGCGTCGAAGATGATGTCTTCCGGCGCGAAACCGACCTTCTCGGTCAGCAACTTGTAGGCGCGCGCGCAGATATTGAACTTGTGCTCCGCCGTCTCCGCCTGGCCCTCCTCGTCGAAGGCCATGACCACCACCGCCGCGCCGTAGCGCCTGATCAGCCGCGCCTGGTCGAGAAATGCCTCTTCGCCCTCCTTCAGGCTGATCGAGTTGACGATTGCCTTGCCCTGGGTGCATTTCAATCCTGCCTCGATGACCGGCCATTTCGAGCTATCGATCATCACCGGCACGCGCGCGATGTCCGGCTCCGCGGCGATCAGGTTGAGGAAGCGGGTCATGGCCGCTTCGGAATCCAGCAGCCCCTCGTCCATGTTGACGTCGATGATCTGCGCGCCGTTCTCGACCTGTTCGCGGGCGACCTCGATCGCGCGATCATAATTGTCGGCCTCGATCAGCTTGCGGAATTTCGCCGAGCCGGTGACGTTCGTGCGCTCGCCGATCATGATGAAGCTTTGGGCTGCGCTGCTGGTCAATGGCTTCTCCCTCTTTGGATTGTGCGGGCAGGCGCTGCGCGCGCAGCGACGCCATGCGCCGCACGGACAGGGCCGCGAGCGCAAAGGGCTGGCGGGGCAATCGGCGAAAACCTGGAATGCCGCGGGCCGCCGCCGGGATGCGCGCTAGATGTCCTGCCCCTCGACTTCGCGCCGGAGTTCCTCGACTGCGTCGAGCGCCTCTTTCTTGAGTGGGTAAATGTCGAGGACGCGGCGGTAGGCTTGCAGAGCGCGCTCTTTCTCGCCGAACTCATTGAGGATGACGGCCACGCCCTGCATGGCGCGGAAATGCCGGGGCTCGAGCGCGAGGACGCGCCGCAAATCACGCAGGGCGGCGCGGAAGTCGCGTTTCTGGAAATACACCATCGCGCGCTGGCTCCAGCCTTCGGCAAACTCCGGCTCGGAGATGACGACGGTGTCGAGGATCGCCAGCGAGAGCGCGTATTCCTCCGCGCTGATGAGCGACATGGCCCGGGCCAGAAGCAGGTCGACGGTCGGGCTGCCGCTAGAGCGCCAGACGCGCTGGATGCTCTGAGCGACGGCGCGTGCGCGCTCGGGCGTTTCCGCCTGTTCCAGGCGCTGATAGAGCGTGTCCAGCAGCACCTCGCGGTCCGGCGCGATCGACTCAGGGTCGATGACCCCGTCTTCTGCGCCGGGCGGCAGCGACGGGCCAGGGTTCGTTGGCTGCGCGGACACGTTTGCCGGCCCGCAAACGGCGGCGACCGCCACGGCAGCGACCAGAAGGCAACAACGCGACCAGGATTTGAACATGTGTGTCAGGGTAACACCGAAACACGCGCAATCAAAATGCCCGCAGTGCGGGCGCGCGATCAGCCCTGGCGCGCCTTACAGCGCGGATTCGTCTTGTTGATGATGTAGACGCGGCCCTTGCGCCGGACGAGACGGTTGTCGCGGTGGCGCTTGCGCAGCGATTTGATCGAGTTTCTGACTTTCATGGTTCTTCCCGCAAATGCATTTGGCCGCGCTCGCGCAGCCGATTTCAATTGTGTGAAGAAATACGTGGCAGGCAGGTTAATGTCAACGCGCGCCGGCTGCGCCGCTATTCCAGCGCGGTAAGGCGCGAGCGCGCGTCCGTGTTGCCCATATCCGCCGCGCGCCGGTACCATTCGCGCGCCTTGGCGACATCAGAGGGGTCCCCGCCGCGCACGTAGATGTCCTGCAAGAAGCCCGGATCGTAGCTTTGGCCCATCGCGAAAGCCGCGCCGGCCACGCCATGCTCCGCGAGATAACGCAGGATCAGCCGCGCGCCGGCAATGTCGCCGCCCGCCATCATGCGCTCGGCCCGATCAAACATCGACTTCTCGATCTCCGGTGACAGCGCGGGCTTCCGCGCCTGCTGCTGCTCGGGCTCTTCGGCGGCTCCGGTGACCTCGCGCGCGGGCTCCGGCCCGATGCGCACATTCACGAGTTGCTGTTCTCGGGCCTCCCCGTTGCCGCGGATGAACAGCACTTCCATCGAAAACGCGCCGTTATAACCCTGCGGTGCAACGAGCGAGACGCCGGAAGCCTCGGACGGCGACAGCGCCCAGGCGTCGTCAAGCGAGACCCCGGCAGTCAGCTCGAAATCGTCTGGCAGTCCGCGCACCATGATGACCCGGAACAGGTCGCCATCCTCCGGCGGCAGTGTGATTTCAAGCGGCAACGGTTCATCAGGCGGGCCGGAAATGTCGCCGACTGAGAAGCCGCCTTGCTGGGCAACGATAATCGGCTGCAGTTCGAGCGCACCAGGCGCGGCGCGGTCGGCCAGCCGGCTGGCGTCGAGCCGCGGGGCGGGCGCGGGCGTCGCCATCGGGGCGGGCGCCGAAACGCCGGCCGGAGTCGCCGCGATGGCAGCGGCCGGCGACAGAACGCCCGCCGCGATAACTGCGGCGATCAGTGCAGCTTGGGGCCAAGGCTTGTCGCGCTGATCCGCATTGCGGTGGTTTGCGCGTGCCTTCCCGATCGCCCGGCCCTGCTTCACGGCCTCACCTCATCGTTGTCGCGCCCGAAAGCGCGCTTCGCGTCAGACGCCCGCCTAGTTCTCAGCGCTCTCACGCTGCTGACGCCATCGGACAAATTCGGAGAACAGCGCATCCTTGTCCTCCTCGGAGAGCTGCGTCGCGCCGGTCTGGTCAACCAGGAAGGCGTTGAACTGCTGGCGGACTTCGGCGGAGGCCGTCTGGCGGTTGCGGTCGAGCCATTCCTGCGCCGGTGTGAAGCGCGTCCAGCCCGGCAGCTCGGCGGCGAGGTTCACCTCACGCCATTTCGGGTGGCGCGGGGCCTGCAGGAACGCGTCGAAATTGGAGAAGAACGCATTGATGAAGCGCTCGACCTTGGCGTAGCGGTCACCTTCCGGGTTCCAGTCATAGACCGCCATCACCGCGCCGACCGCGATTGTGCGCACCGGCGAGCCTTCCGGAACCAGGCCCGGATAATCCTCATGCGTGAAGGTCGTGGGCAGATAAGCCTCCTGCAGCGCCGGGGCGTAGTCGACGGGGACCAGGCGGAAACCCTCGTCCCGGCTCAGCTCTTCGATCGCACTTGTCGGTTTGCCCGCGACATAGAGCGTGGCGGCGATCTCGCCGTTCTTGATCTTCTCCAGCGCAAGAGCCTGATCGTGATAGACCGGTTCGACCTCGATGCCGAGACTATCGAACACCGTTTCGGCGGTCATCGCCGTGCCGCTGCCCTCGACGCCGAAATTGACCTTGCGTCCGGCAAGCTCCTGGATGCTGCCAATCTCCGGCCCGCCGACAACATGCAGCTCCTCGTTGTAGAGCTTGGTGATGTAGGCAATGCGCTCCTCGACGCCTGGATACATGTTGCGCCGCTTGATGAAGCTGAGGACGTCGGACTGGACGATGCCGATATCGATGCCCCTGAGATAAAGCAGGTCGGTGATGTTCTGGACCGAGCCCTGTCCGACGATGGGGAGCACCCGCAGCCGGTTCCCGTCATTCAGCACAGAGGCGAGGTCCGTGGCGATGCGGATGTAGGTGCCCCCGATGCCCCCCGAGATCACGCGCACCGTGCCCTGGTTCACGCGCTCGACCATTTCCTGATAATCCGTGTTGGTCTGCGCGGCGGCCGGCGCTTCAGAGACCAGGGAGAAAGTCAGCATCAGGACGGCTGCAAATACCAATCGTCCGAGCGAAGTACGCGCTGGCATCATTACACTCTCCCTGGAAACACTCGCGGAATGTTGCTCATCATCGGCAAAAACGGAATGCGCCCTCGCGCCCCGAATTGATACGGACAACGTGTCGGTAAGTCCATGCCCCCTAGATCCGAAAACGGACGGCGCGGACGGCGCAAAGCGATCTTGCGCCGGGCGGGAAAAACCTCCGCAAATTAGCTAAAAATAGCGTTCATATGGAAGAATTGTGGCATACGACAGCAGGTGCTGCCGAAGGCGCGCCGGATGCGCGGCGCTGCGGCGCTCCGCCCGCTGACATGTCCTGCCCCGCGTGATAGACAGTCTTCATGAAGCGTCTTTCGGATGACCTTGCTGATCTCGGGCGCAGCCTGCTCCGCGCGCTCCTCGTCGCGGCCCTGATCTTTCAGGCCGTGATCGGCAGCGCGCATCTGGCCTTTGCAGCGGCCGCGCCCGAGGGAGGCCCAGCGCCGGTCATCTGCACACTCTATGGCGCCGCGCCGCTTGATGCACCGGGCGACGCTCCGGCCGATCCCGACACGCCCGGAACGCGCGCCTGCCCCATTTGCGCCAGCGCTCATCAGGGGGCCGGCGCATTCCTGCCGGCGCTTGCGTCCATTCCGGCCCCGGCCGCCACGCCTGGCGCGAACGCCACGATAGCGCACGACCAGTGGCCGGATGATCGACAGCCGCAGCTTGTCAACACACGCGCGCCGCCCCGCGCCTGAGCGAAACTAGCTGCCCCGAATTTCTGCTCAACATCGAGGGAATGGCCGCGCCGCGCACCCGACGGCAGGCTGATGGCGCGGTGCATCGCCATTCCGCACCTCTACGCAACCGACAGAGAGAAATCTGATGAAAACGCTCGTCTATACTCTTGCACTCGCGGCCATGGCCTTGCTCGGGACGGCCGCCAACGCCCACGACTACACCGCCGGCGACCTGAAGATCACGCATCCCTGGGCGAAATCCTCGCTCAAGGGCGTGCCGAACAGCGCCGCCTACATGACGATCACCAACACGGGGGAGACTGACGATACCCTCGTCGCCGCCGCCACGGATGTGAGCGAGGCGGTGGAACTGCACACCATGAGCATGGAGGACGGGGTCATGCGGATGCGCCGTCTGGAGGGCGGCGTGCCGCTGCCCGCCGGTGAAACCGTTAAGCTTGAGCCTGGCGGCTTGCACGTCATGCTGATCGGGCTGAACGACCGGCTGGAAAAGGGCGAGACCTTTGCGATGACGCTGACCTTCGAGAACGCCGGCCAGCTTGAGGTCGAGGCGATTGTGGCGGATTCACGAGGCTCGGAGGGCCATGAGCACAGCGATATGAACGGCCACGAGCACGACCACGGAAGCTGAAAGGATCAGTGGGGCGGCGCGCGCCGCCCCCTTTACCGGCCCCGGAAATCCGGCAGGCCGATGTCCGAAAATTCGAACAGCTCGGCCGCAAGCTGCACATCACGCTGCATCTCGCCGATGTCCACACGCGTATCGACGCCCTGCGCGTCCGTGATGATCCAGGAGGCCAGCGTCAGTTCAGGGTCCGTGCGGAAGAACAGCCGAATTTTCCCGGCGGACTCACCCGACTTGTCCTCCATCGTGAGGATCAGCACGTCCTCGCCCTTGTCGATGGCGAGGATGCGCGCATCGCGCAGCAGGTTGACCTCCTCGGCCAGCAGCAGCTTGAAAGGCGTGGCATCCAACGGATAGCGGTCGCTGGTGCGAAGGTCGTGGTTCTCGACGGCCAGATATTCGCCATCGGAGATAATTTTCATCCGGCTCGGCCGGTCATAATCGAAGCGCACCTTGCCGGGCCGCTGGAAGTAGAAATCGCCGCTCTTCTTCTCGTTATTGGCGTCATACTGAACAAACTGCGCCTTCACTTCCGTCAGGTCGTTGAAATACGCGTTCACGCGTTCGATGATCGCCAGGGCCTCGGTGTCGGTGATCTCCTCATCCGCTGCCTCGGGGCGCACCAGCGTCTCGGTCTCCCACGCGCCGCCGATGGGGCTGATCGCGGCTTCCTGCGGCGCATCTTCCGGCAGGCTTTCGGTTGCCTCGCCGGCCGGCTCGGCCTTTGCGGTCTTTTCCGCCGGCTCGGCGGCCGGTTCGGGCGCGGTTTCCTCGGCAGCCGGGGCGCTGGCCTGCTTCGGGGCGGTCTGTTCAGCGCCAGGGACGGTCTTGGCGTGCGTCGAGGAACCGGCCTGCGCCGGCGCGGCCGTCAAAGCCACTACAGTCGCGGCCACGATCCCCACGCTCAGCGCGCGCGCCGCGGGCCGCCATGTCAAATCAGCCAATCGTCCCCTCATCGTTCACCCCAATCCGTCTCGTGTTCACGCATCGCCGGGACGGCCACCGCGTTCGGCGCGCCGCTCAATCTGTTTCTGGCCGCTTGGACCACAAAAGCGTCAAATTGGAGACATCGCGCGAAAAATTCACGCGTCTTCGGCTTCGCCGATCAGGATCTCGCGTTTGCCCCCGCGCCCGGCCGGGCCGATGACGCCTTCATCCTCCAGCCGCTCGATGAGCGACGCGGCCCGGTTATAGCCGATGCCGAGCCGGCGCTGCAAATAGCTGGTGGTGGCGCGGCGGTCGCGGCGCACGATCTCCACCGCCTCATCAAACAGGTCGTCGCCCGACGGCTTGGCATCATTGCTCAGGCGCGGATCAACCGGATCGTCCTGCGCCTCCAGCACATCGGCGCGGTATTCGGGCGCGCCCTGCTGTTTCAGGTGGTGGACGACCTTCTCAAGCTCCTGATCGGCGACAAACGGCCCGTGCACGCGCGTTAGCCGCCCGCCTGACGCAAGATGCAGCATGTCCCCCGCGCCCAGGAGCTGCTCCGCGCCCTGCTCGCCGAGGATCGTGCGGCTGTCGATCTTGGAGGTCACCTGAAAACTGACTCGGCTGGGGAAGTTCGCCTTGATCGTGCCGGTGATGACATCGACGCTCGGGCGCTGGGTCGCCATGATGACATGGATTCCGGCGGCGCGCGCCATTTGCGACAGGCGCTGGACTGCGAACTCGATGTCCTTGCCCGCGACCATCATCAGGTCCGCCATCTCGTCGATCACCACGACGATATAGGGCATCGGTTCGGCGTCGATGTCCTCGTGCTCGTAGATCGGCTGGCCGGTCGCCTCGTCATAGCCGGTGTTGACCGTGCGCCCGAGCACATCGCCCCGCGCCTGCGCCTCGGCCACGCGCTGGTTAAAGCCCTGGATGTTGCGGACACCGACCTTGTGCATGCGCTCGTAGCGCCGGTTCATTTCCGCAACGGTCCATTTCAGCGCGGCGACGGCCTTCTTCGGGTCGGTGACGACCGGCG
Source organism: uncultured Hyphomicrobiaceae bacterium (assembly GCA_964474225.1). GTDB lineage: Bacteria > Pseudomonadota > Alphaproteobacteria > Rhizobiales > Rhodomicrobiaceae > Dichotomicrobium. The sequence goes on along the minus strand of CAYYSM010000032.1, from coordinate 6,076 downwards.
TGAGCAGATGCGGGATGCCGTTATAGACCGACAGCTCCAGCATCTTCGGGTCGATCATGATGAATTTGCACTGGTCGGGCGGGAGCCGGTAAATCAGCGACAGGATCATCGCGTTGATCCCGACCGACTTGCCCGAGCCGGTGGTGCCAGCCACCAGCAGATGCGGCATGCGCGCCAGATCAACGATCACCGGCGCGCCGCCGATGCTCTTGCCGAGCGCCAGCGCCAGCTTTGCCTGGCTGTTGCGGAACTCGGCTGTTTCCAGCAGCGCGCGCAGATACACCGTTTCGCGCCTTTCGTTCGGCAGCTCGATGCCGAGCGCGTCGCGCCCCGGAATGACGGAGACCCGGGCCGAAACCGCTCCCATCGACCGCGCGATGTCGTCGGACAGGCCAATAACCCGCGCGGATTTGGTGCCGCGCGCCGGGCGCAGCTCGTAAAGCGTGATGACCGGGCCGGGATGCACTTCGGTGATCTCGCCCTTCACGCCGAAGTCGCGCAGCGTGCCCTCCAGCTGCTCGGCCCGCTCGGTCAGTTCCTCGTCGGTGGGCGCCTGTTGCGCATGCGCGCGCGAAGGCTGGGTGAGCAGGCTCGTCGCCGGGAGGGTGAAGGCCCCTCTCGCCGCCGGCTGCGCGCGCGCGGGCTGCGGTTGCGGCGATGGCGCGGGGCGGGGCGGCTGTGTCTCTACCGCCTGGTGCGCGCGGTAATGCGCCGCCCAAATATCCTCCGAGCTTTCGGGCTTGGGTTGCGCGGGGCGCAGCGAGTCGAAGAACGGCTCGATCCGCGCGCCAATCTCATTCGGCGCGACGTTGAGCGTCGGCTCGGTGCGCAGCTGTGGCTCCTTGCGTACCGGCTCTTCGCGACGGCGGCCGATGCGGCGCTTGCGGCGGCGGTCGTGCCCCTCCGGCTCTGGCGCGTCGCCTCCGCTGGTCCAGCCCTGATCCATCCAGAACTCGCGCGGCCCCAGCGTCTCGGATTCGTCTTCCCGCAGTGGCGTGAGCCTCTGCAACACTTCGCGAATGCCCGGCGTCGCCGGCCGCGCAGCACGCTCGCTTTCCAGCAGCAACGCCAGATCGCGCGGGCTGAAGCCGCAGGCCGCCACCAGCGCCACGCCCCCGGCCAGCCCGGCGATGACGCCCGCCACGGCCTGCGCGAATTCGTCCGGCACGAAGCCCAGCGCATGAACGCCGCCGACCATCAGGAAATCGCCAATGATCCCGCCAAGCCCGTGGGCCAGCGGCCAGGTCTCCGGCGAAGGCAAAGGACTGAGGCTCATCGCAATGAGCGCCGTTGCGACCAGCCACAGCAGCGCCATCAGCCGCAGCGGCCCGGCCGGGTACGCCGCGGCAAGCCGGAAGCCGAGAGCCGCCACCGGCAGGAACACCGCCATGGCGGCCAGCCCGAGCGACTGGATCATCAGATCGGCAAGCGCCGCGCCGTGAGCGCCCAGCAAGTTCTCGGGCGGCTGCTCCGTGATGTGATTGAGGCTTGGATCAGCGACCGACCAGGTCAGAAGGCTTGCCCAGCCGGCCAGCGCCAGCGAAAGCAGCCCGATCCCCAGCGCGCGCCGGCAGAGCCGCAAGAGCGCGGCTTCCATCGACGCGGGCAAAAGACGCCGCGACTGTCGGGAGACGGTGTACGTGGCCATGTGTCCGCTCGCTGGCCGCCGTAGCCACGGCGGTGAAACGTAAACGCGCGGCAAGAATCTGCTGGCACAAGGTTACCAAAAGGTTTCCGGCGCGCAGAAAAACTGGCGATTTTTGTATCAATCGAGGATGGAGGCCATGCGCGCGAGGGCCTCGCGCGTGGTATCGGCATCCTGAACGAGCGCGATGCGGATGCGCTCCGCGCCGGGGACCGCGCCATCGGCCTCCATGGCCAGATAAGCGCCGGGAATGACCTTGAGCCCCGCCTCGCGCCACAGCCTGAGCGCCGCCTCCTCCCCGCCGCCGAGGCTGCTGGCGTCGATCCAAAGGAAAAAGCCGCCTGCTGGCGCGCGGACGCCGAGGATCGTTTCCGCAAGCGAGAATTTCTCGCGATAGAGGGCGCGGCTGGCTTCGACGTGGCGCTCGTCGGCCCAAAGCGCGGCGGAGGCGTGCTGAACGGGCAGCGGCATCTGCGGACAGGCGACATTGCGGAAGGCGGCAAAGCGCGCGATGAAATCGGCGTCGCCCGCGCAGAAGCCCGAGCGCAATCCCGGCGCGTTCGAGCGCTTCGACAGCGAATTGAAGCTCAGCACGTTCGCGAAACTGCCCGTCTCGGCCGCCACCTCCAGCGCGCCGGGCGGCGGCGCGTCGCTGTAAATCTCGGAATAGCACTCATCAACGAACAGCATCGCATCCCAGCGCCGCGCCAGGTCGATGGCATCGCGCAGATAGACCCGGCTCGCCACGACGCCCTGCGGGTTGGCCGGAGACGCGAGGAAGATGGCCGCCGTGCGCGCGAGCACGTCCTCGGGCACCGCGTCAAAATCAGGCAAAAAGCCGGTCGCTTCGGTGGTCGGCAGGAAGCGCGGCTGGGCCCCGCCGACGAGCGCGCCGGCGGCATAAGCCTGATAGAACGGGTTGGGGATCAGCACGACCGGCCGCGCCACATGCGGCTTGCGCGCCAGCGCCAGGAAGGTCGCGGAGAACAGCCCCTCACGCGAGCCGGACAGCGGCAGGATATGCGTCTCCGGGTCGACCTGCCCGGCGAGCGCAGGATAGCGCCGCCCGTGCCAGTCCGCGATCGCTTGGCGCAGGGCGTCCGTGCCGCGAATCGGCGGATAAGGCTGCCAATCGGCGGCATGGGCGTGGATGATGTCGGCGATGAAATCCGGCTTCGGATGGCGCGGCGCGCCGATACTCATGTCGATCGGCTCAGCGCGCGGTTCGACGCCATTCAGCAGACTGCGCAACCGGGCGAACGGCGAGCGGACCAGCTTGCCCAGATCATTCGCCATCAAATAAGTCCCAGCTTGCGCATCCGCGACCGGATGGCCCCCGGCTTGCGCCCCAGCGTCTCGGCGATCTGGCTCACCGGCGCGCCCTTCTCGAAGAAGGCGCGCAGCCGGTCCTCCTCGTCACGGCTCCAGGGCTGGTAGGCCTTGCTCCGCGCGCCACGCGTGTTGCCGAAGCGCGGGGCCGCCGGCGCTGGCATCCGTCCGCCCGCCTCGCGGACGAATTCGTCATGCAGCCGATTGATCGCGTCATCATCCGTTGCCCGATGCGCACGCAGGGCCGCCTCGGAGGCGTGGCGGAACTCCTCATCCTTCGCCAGCGCCTCGGGGTGCACGCGCAAAGCCCGCTCGTTCCAGCCGGCCAGATGCAGCCCTTCCAGCGAGCGCACCCGCGAGAGCGCCACGTAGCCCTGCCCGTAGTCGAAGGCGTGGGACAGATCGACCGCGGCCGCGTCGAGCGACATGCCCTGGCTCTTGTGCACGGTGATCGCCCAGGCGAGGCGCAGCGGCACCTGCGTGATCTTCGCGGCCGACTTGCCGTCCTCTTCCATCTGCCAGTCGACTGGCTCGGCCACGACCTTGCGCCCCTCGCGCGTGCGCACGACCGGCCAGCCCTTGTCGTCATCAAAGCCGGTTATGATGCCCAGCGTCCCGTTGACGTAGCGCCCACCCGGATCGTTCTTGATGAACATCACGGCCGCGCCTTCCTTCAGGCCGAGTTCCTCGCCCGTGAGGCAGCCGCGCTTCAGCGCCGCAACGAGCGGGTCCGGCCCGCGCGCCTTCATGTCGAAGACCCGCGCTTCGCCCGGCACCTCCCCCAACCGCGCAAGGTTGATGCGGTCAACGTCGCGATTGTGGGTATAAAGACGGGTGAGATCGCGCGGCAGACCGTCCTTGTCGACGCGGCGCTCGCCCAGCGCCTTGCGCTCGGCCGGCCCGACGGTATCCGCCCGGATCGCGCTCAGCAGTTCGAGGAAGCCGCCATCGTTCTGGCGGTGCTGCTCGGTGAGATAGCAGACCGTCGGGTCGAGATCGCGCCAGGCCTGCGAGCCGTGCGCAAAGAGCGGGCCGTCATCGGGCGCGCCGAGGTCGAGCCCCGAGTTGTGTGCGGGCGCATCCCTGCGCACAACCGGCGGAATCTGGAAGAAGTCGCCGACCAGCACGACCTGCAGCCCCCCGAACGGCGCTGGCGAGCCGCGCACGTGACGGCAGACCATGTCCACCGCATCCAGCACGTCCGGCCCGAGCATCGAAATCTCGTCGATGATGAGCACCGGCGCGCCCTGGATGCGCTTGGCGGTATAGCGGTTCTCGGCGATGCGCTCGATCTGTCCGCGCGACAGCGGCAAACGCACGCCGATGCCGCTCCAGGAGTGGATCGTCCGGCCTTGAATGTGCGTCGCGGCGATGCCAGTCGAGGCGGTGATCGCCGGCTCCAGCCCGCAGGAGCGCAGATACTCGACATAGCGGTTGACCGTATGCGTCTTGCCGCTGCCCGGCTCGCCGGTCAGGAAGACGGAGGCGCCTGTCTTCAGGATGTCGAGAGCGTCGTCCTGCTTCATGGAATCGTCTGCCGACGGGGTTGACAGCGTACCCTATCGACGGTGCCGCACCTTGGCAAATCGGGAAAGCCACACCTTATGGATCGGAGAATGGCCGCAACCAAGCGATTTGGCTGTTCGGGCACTGTCAAGCGAAATTTTTTGATTTTTTCCCTTCCCAAGCCAAAAAGTTCTGTGCTATTGTTTTCATGTCGATCGGATAAGCCAATCACCATCGGTAGTGCCCCCCCGTCTAGCCGACGGCTTATCCGTTCCCGCGCCGGCATCCCTCCCGGCGCACCGCGTAGTAACGCACATTGGCGCCCAACCATCGCCGGGGTTGGGCGCCCTTTTTTTGTGCGCACGCGCGATCCGGCTCTGGACGCGTGCCCGGCTGCGCCTTTAACTCGTTCGCATGATCCTCCGGCTCGCCACCTGGAATATCAACTCCGTGCGCCTGCGCCTGCCGCTCGTGCAGCGGTTCGTGGCGGAGTATCGGCCTGACGTGCTCTGCCTTCAGGAGACCAAGTGTCCAAATGAGCTGTTTCCGCGCGCGGAACTGGCCGAACTGGGGCTGCCGCACGCCGACCTGCACGGCGAGAAGGGCTATAACGGCGTCGCCGTGCTGTCCCGCGTGCCGGTCGCGCGGGTGTTCGCCGAGGACCTCGATGCCAGCGGGCACACCCGGCATCTGGCCGTGCGGCTTGAGGCGCCGCGCGTGCAGCCTGTTCTCCACAACTTTTATGTCCCGGCAGGCGGCGACATCCCCGACCCTGAGGCGAACCCGAAATTCCGGCAGAAGCTCGACTATCTGCAGGCGATGCGCCGCTGGCTCGAAAAGCCGGAGATGGCGGCGAACGGCCCGATGATCCTCACGGGGGATCTGAACGTCGCGCCGCTGGAAACCGATGTCTGGTCGCACAAGCAGATGCTGAAGGTCGTCAGCCATACGCCGGTCGAGGTCGATCATCTGACCCAGGTGCAAAACACGCAGCCGTGGGTCGATGCGGTGCGACGCTTCATCCCGGCGGAGGAAAAGCTCTTCACTTGGTGGAGCTATCGCGCGCGGGACTGGCGGGCCTCGGACCGAGGACGTCGGCTCGACCACATCTGGACCTCGCCGGACCTGGAAGAGCGGGCAAAAGGCGTGACGGTGGTCAAGGACGCGCGCGGCTGGGAAAAGCCGTCTGACCACGTCCCCGTCATCCTGGACATTGATCTGGGCTGACGTCACGCGGCGTCGGCCGCAGCCTCCAGCGACACCTGCAGCGCCTCGAAGCGGTCATCAACCGACCGCAGGTCATCCGCCAGACTGGACAGCCGCCGGACCAGCTTGCCGGACAAATGCTCCGCAATCGACGGATCGGCTTCCATGACGTGGTAGAGCGCGTCCCGCGTGATCGCCAGCGACCGCACCTGCTCGGCGGCGATGACGGTGGCCACATAGGTCACCTCGGTGAGCATGGCCAGCTCGCCGATCAGCGTGCCCGGTCCCAGGGGCTCCTGAAAGCCGGCCGGCGCGGACTCATCCGCCACCATCACTGAGCCTTCGCGAAGACGGCGATGACGGCAATGTACTTGTTCTTGGCAACGAAGG